>JAOPZG010000153.1 GCA_025964215.1 Conexibacter sp. | reverse complement strand
CGAGGCGCGCCGCGAAGCCGCCGCCCTGCGCGGCGCCGCCCCCGCCGCTGCCGCCCTGGTGCTTCTGCACCTGGACGCCGCCGATGAACCCGCCGGCGGCGAGCACGACGGCCGCCAGCACGCCGCTGACCGGCGTCAGCAGCTTGCGCCGCGGCCGCACCGGCAGCGTGTCGGCGGGAGCGCCCTCCTCCTCGTCGTACCAGTCGACGTCGGGCTCGTCGTAGACCTGGGTCGGCTGCTCGTGGTCGCTCATGGGGGTGCTCTCGTCGTCTGGGGTCATTCGAAGCGCAGGGCGTCGATCGGGCGCAGGCGCGCGGCCCGACCCGCCGGGTAGGTGCCGAAGAAGAGGCCGGCCAGGACGGCCGCGCCGAAGGAGAGGGGGATCGAGTAGAGGGCGATCACCGGTTGGACGCCGGCGATCTCGAAGCGGCTGCCGATCAGCCCGACCGCCACGCCGACGAGCCCCCCGAGCGTCGAGACGAGGACCGCCTCGGCGAGGAACTGCGTGAGGATGTCGGAGCGGCGCGCGCCGATCGCCTTGCGGATGCCGATCTCGCGCGTGCGCTCGGTCACGCTGACCAACATGATGTTCATGACGCCGATCCCGCCGACCAGCAGCGAGATCGCGGCCACGGCGCCGAGCAGGGTCGTGAAGACGCTCGTCGTCTGGTTGGAGGTCTCCAGGATCGAGCCCTGGTTGATGACCTGGAAGCTCGAGCTCGTCGTGCTGCTCGCGGCGCTCGCCGCGATGTCGTGGCGCGTGTCGAGGATCGAGGTGACCTCGGCCTGCGCGGCGTCGAGGCCCTTCTCGGACTTGGCCTGCACGACGATCTGGTTGACCGAGCCGTAGCCGCTGAGCACGTCCTGCACGGCGGTCAGCGGGGCGAAGACGACGTCGTCCTGGTCGGTCGTGCCGTTCGACCCCTTGGCCTTGCTCACGCCGACGATCGTGAACGTCGAGCCGCCCATCTTCAGCGTCTGGCCGACGGGGCTCGCGCCGCTGAAGAGGTTCTCCACGACCGTCGGCCCGACCACGGCGACGCGGTCGTGCTTCTTCACGTCGCCGGCGGTGAACATCGCGCCGTCGGCGATCTTGTAGCTGCGCGCCTGGGTGTAGCTCGGCGTCGTGCCGGTCACCGTGCTCGTGTAGCTGACCGAGCCGGCGACGAGCGCGGTGCTCGCGGCGGTGACGACCGGCGAGGCGCTCTTGACGTCCGGCGCGTTGAACTCGTCCTGCAACGCGGTCGCGTCGGCCTGCGTCAGCGTGATCGACGAGGACGCCCCGCCGCCGAAGCCCGGGCCGCCGCGGGCGCCGCCGGCCTGGACGAGCAGGACGTTGGAGCCCAGCGCCTGGATGCCGGCCTGGACCTGCTGCTTGGAGCCGTTGCCGACCGCGACGAGGACGATCACCGAGGCGACGCCGATCGTCATGCCGAGGATCGTCAGGCCGGAGCGCAGCTTGTTGGCCATGATCCCGCCGAGCGCGATCCTCAGCGTCTCGCGGAGGGTCATGCGACCTGCGCCTCGGGGCTCGTGCGCTCGTCGGACTGCACGCGGCCGTCGGCCAGGCGGATGATGCGGCGGGCGCGCCGGGCGACGTCGTCCTCGTGCGTGATCAGGACGACCGTGCGGCCCTCGTCGTTGAGGCGCTCGAAGATCGCCAGGACATCGTGGGTGGAGCGCGAGTCGAGGTTGCCCGTGGGCTCGTCGGCGAGGATCAGCGAGGGGTTGGTGACGATCGCGCGCGCCACCGCGACGCGCTGCTGCTGGCCGCCGGAGAGCTCCGAGGGCAGGTGGTGGACGCGCGAGCCCATGCCGACCGCGTCGAGGGCGGCGAGCGCGCGGGAGCGGCGGTCGGCGCGCGAGAGGCCGGCGTAGCTCAGCGGCAGCTCGACGTTGGCGAGCGCGCTCGTGCGCGGGACCAGGTTGAAGGCCTGGAAGACGAAGCCGATCTTGCGGTTGCGCAGGTCGGACTGCTCGTCCTCGTCCATGTCGCGGACGTCGACGCCGTCGAGCAGGTAGCGGCCGCTGGTCGGCAGGTCGAGGCAGCCGAGCATGTTCATCAACGTGGACTTGCCGGAGCCCGAGGAGCCCATGATCGCGACGAGCTCGCCGGTCTCGATGCGCAGCGAGACGCCGTCGAGCGCGTGGACGGCGAGGTCCTCGGTCACCTGGTAGGTGCGGCGGACGTCCTCAACGACGATGACGGGGCGACGGGGACGGCGGGTCAACGCCCGCCTCCGGGCGTGAAGCCGGCGGGCGGGCCGCCGGTGCCGCCGCCGAAGCCGGTCGCGCCGGCGCCGAAGCCCGTGGTGCCGCCGCCGAGGGCGCCGGTCCGGCCCGTACGCCCGGTGGCGCCGGCTGCGGTGGAGCCCGAGCCCGTCGCGTTGGCGCCGGCCGTCGCGCTCGTGGAGGTGACGAGGACCTGCTGGCCGGCGGTGAGGCCGCTGACGACCTGCGTCGTGCTGTCGCCGGCGACGCCGGCCTGGACGCGCTGCGTGGAGCGCTTGCCGTCCTTGACCACGGTGACCGACGAGCCCTGGATCGCCTGGGTCGGGACGACGACGCCGGAGGCCTGGCCGGTGACGATCTCGGCGGTCGCGCTCATGCCGGCGCGCAGGCCCTTGGTCGTCTGGGTCAGCGCGATCGTGACGGGGTAGCTGACCGCGCTGGAGGTCCCGGTCGAGGAGGACGACGAGGAGAGCACGTCGATCGAGATGACCTTGCCGGCGACCTCCTCGCCGGAGGCGGCGTTGACGGTGACCGTCGCCTGCTGGCCGACCTTGACGGAGTTGATGTCGGACTCGGTCAGGCTGACCTCGAGGTGCATGCGGCTGAGCTGGGTGAGGGTGATGAAGCCGGTGGAGGTCGAGGACGAGGAGGAGGAGGCACCGGTGGTGGCGGCGCCGCCGCCGGCGCTCGCTGCGCCCGTGCTGGCGCCGCTGGAGGAGCCGCTGCTCGAGGAGCCCGCGGTGACCTGGTCGCCGACGGCGCCGCTCACCGAGGCGACGGTGGCCGCGGCGGGCGCGCGCAGCGCGGTCTCGGTCAGGGCGTCCTGCGCGTTGTCCACCGCGAGCTGCGCGCTCTTGACGGCGGCGACGGCGGAGGCCTCGCTCATGGTGGTGCCGGAGCCCGAGCCGCTCGCACCGCTGCTGCTGCCGCCGCTCGACCCGCTGCCGCTCGCCGCGCCGCTGCTGCCCGAACGCCCGCCGCTCGGCGTCGTCGTGGTGGTCGTGGTCGTCTTCGGCGCGCTCGTCGCCGGCGCCGTGGTCGTGCCGGGCGCGGTCGTGGAGGCGGGCGCCGTGGTCGACGCGGGCGCCGAGGACGTCGCCTCGACCGCCGCCGTGGTCGCCTTCGCCGTCGTGGCCGTCGCCGTCGCCGTCGTCGCGGTCGCCGTCATGGCCGTCGAGGTCGTGGACGTCGTCGTGGTCCCGGACTCGATCGCGTCGAGCGTGTCCTGGGCGGAGGAGAGCGTCGCCTGCGCCTCGGCGAGGTCGACCTCGGCGGCGGTCGGGTCGATCCGCGCGAGCAGCTGGCCCTCGGTCACGTGGTCGCCGGCCTTGACGTACACCTTGGTGACCTTGCCGGTGGCGCCGAAGCTCATGTCGATCGTGTTGGCCGGCGAGAGGTTGCCGCTGCCGGAGACCGTCGACTGGACGACGCCCTTGCCGACCGTGACGGTCCGCGTGCGCGTCGTCGTGGCCGAGGACTCCGGCCCGACGAGGATCACCGCGACCACCACGCCGGCGATCGCGAGGGCGCCGAGGGCGACGTTGAGCAGGGAGAGATGGCGACGAGACGACCGGGGCATGCGGGCCTCAGCATGTGGGCCCGCCGTGAGGAGGCGCTAAGCGCAACGTGAGGAAACACGAAGAAGCCGGGGGCGTCCGCCGCACTTACGCACTTCTTCGTCCGCGCTTGGCCGGCGTTTCGGTTCGTGCGGCTCACTGCCAGGCCATGTCTCGCCTCGCCACGCCCCTGTCCGTCCTCGCCCTGATGGGAGCCTCCGTCGCGCTGGTCGCCTGCGGAAGCTCCTCGTCCGGCAGCAGCAGCGCCGGCACCGGGACCACCTCCACCACCGCTGCCGGCGGCAACCAGAGCGCGGCGTTCCAGAAGTTCCAGGACTGCCTGAAGCAGAACGGCGTGACGCTGCCGAGCCGCGGCCAGCGCCAAGGCGGCGCCGGCAGGGGCTACGGCCCGCCGCCCGGGGCCGGCACCGGCACCAACGCGACGCCGCCGGCGGGCGGGACCGGCACCCCACCCGCCGGCGCCCCCGGCGCGGGCGCCGGCTTCGGGGCCAACAACCCCAAGATGGCCGCCGCGATGAAGGCCTGCGCGAAGCTCCGCCCCCAGGGCCTCGGCGCGGGCCGCCGGACCGGCGGCGCGGGTGCCCAGCAGAGCATCAAGGCCTTCACGCCCTACCTCACCTGCCTGAAGGCCAAGGGCCTCGACGTCAAGGTCTCCGACGGCTTCAACGCCCTCCGCAACCTCAAGCAGAGCGACCCGAAGGTCCAGGCCGCCCTCAAGTCCTGCCAGTCCAAGATCCCGGCCCGCCCGACCGCGCCCCGGGGCACCTCGACGACCGGCACCACGTAGGCGCCGGGGCGGGGCGCCCCTAGCGCCCCGTCCGCACCCGGTGCAAGAACGTGTACAAGTCTCGCGCCGTCTTGCCCGGCAGGCCCGGCACCGCCTCGAGCTGCTCGCGCGTCGCGTCGAGCACCGCGTCCGGCGACCCGAAGTGCAACAACAACGCCCGCTTGCGCCCCTCGCCGATGCCCGGCAGGTCATCGAGCACCGACGTCGTCATCGCCCGATCGCGCCGCACCCGGTGGTGCGTGATCGCGAAGCGGTGCGCCTCGTCGCGCACGCGCTGCAGGAGCTGCAACGCCGGCGTGTCGTGCCCCAGGAGGATCGGGTCCGGCCGCCCCGGCACGAAGACCTCCTCGATCCGCTTCGCCAGCGAGACCACCGCGACGCCGCGGTCGAGGAACCCCCGCAAGGCATCGACGCCTGCGGACAGCTGCCCCTTGCCGCCATCGATCACGATCAGGTTGGGAAGCGTCGCGAACGACTCGTTGCGATCCGGGTCGTGCGGCGAGAGGTCCTGCTGGCGCTCCCAGTTTGCCAGCCGCCGCGTGAGCACCTCGCTCATCGAGGCGAAGTCGTCCGGGACGCCCTCCTCCCCGCCGCGGATCGTGAAGCGCCGGTAGTCCGCCTTCTTCGGCGCGCCGCCCTCGAAGACGACCATCGACGCGACCGTGTGCGTCCCCATCAGGTTGGAGATGTCGAAGCACTCGACCCGCAGCGGCAGCGCGTCGAGCCGCAGCGCCGCCTGGAGGTCGTCCAGCGCCTCGACGCGCTGCTGGCGCGAGCGCTCGACCTTCAACCGCTCCTGGTCGAGCGCCAGCCGCGCGTTGCGCTCCGCCAGGTCCAGCAGCCGCGCCTTGTCGCCGCGCTCCGCCGCGCGCACCTCGACGTTCGACCCGCGCCGCTCGCTCAGCAGCTCGGCCAGCGGCTCGAGGTCCTCGACGTCGGCCTGCACGATGATCTGCGGCGGGATCACGGTCGCCTCGCCGTAGTACTGCAACAAGAACTCCTGCGTCACCTCGCCGGGCAGGGCCTCGGTCGCGTTGTCGAGGTAGAACGACTGGCGATCGCTCAGCACCCCGTCGCGGAGCTGGAAGACCTGGGCGTTGGCGTCGACGCCGTCGACCGCGATCGCGACGACGTCCGCGCTCCCGTGCTGGTCGCTCGCCACCCGCTGCTTCTGCAAGAGCGACCGGACCGCGGAGAGCCGGTTGCGCTCCAGCGCCGCCTGCTCGAACTCCTGCTTGGCCGACGCCTCCTTCATCCGCGCCTCGAGGTCGCGCTCGATGTCGCGGTAGCGGCCGGACAGGAACGCCCGCACGCCGTCGATCGACTCCATGTACTGCGCGCGATCCACGCCGTAGTCGACGCACGGCGCGCCGCAGCGCTTGATGTAGAAGTCGAGGCACGGCGACCCGCTGCGGCGCCCCGGCTCCGCGCCCGTGCACGAGCGGTACTGGAAGACCTTGCCGAGCGTCTCGAGCGTCGAGCGCGTCCGCTTCGCGCTCGAGTACGGCCCGAAGTACAGCCGCGTCTTGCGATGCCGCTCGCGCGTGAAGTAGACCCGCGGGAACGGCTCGTCCATCGAGATCGCGATGTAGGGGTAGGACTTGTCGTCCCGCAACCTGATGTTGAACCGCGGCTGGTACTGCTTGATGAAGTTCTGCTCGACGAGCAGCGCCTCGGTCTCCGAGCCGACCAGGATGAAGTCGACGCTGTCGATCAGCGCGGTCATCTGGACGGCGCCGCGCGTGACCGGGTTGGAGAAGTGGCTCGCCACGCGCTTCTTCAAGGACTTGGCCTTGCCGACGTAGATGACCTTGCCGTTGGCGTCGTGGAACAGGTAGACGCCCGGGCCGTCGGGGAGCTTGCGGCGCTGCTCGGCGAGACGGTCCTTGCGCCCGTCGGATGGAGAGGTCGAGGCCATGCTGCCTTCGAGGATAGGCTCGGGTGAGACCCGACCGTGTCCCCGCTCCCCGACGAAGACGAGATCGAAGCGGCGGCCCGCCGGGAGCTGGGCCACGAGCACCTGCGCCCGGGCCAGATGGAGGGGATCGAGGCCGCGCTGGAGGGCCGCGACGCGCTCGTCGTCATGGCGACCGGCTCCGGCAAGTCGGCGATCTACCAGCTCGCGGGCTTCTTCCGCGACGGGCCGACGATCGTCGTCTCGCCGCTGATCGCGCTCCAGCGCGACCAGGTCGCCCAGGCCGAGGGCGGCGCGGCCGCCGAGCTCAACTCGACCCTCTCGCACGCCGCCCGCGAGGAGGTCTTCCGCGCGCTGGAGGCGGGCGAGACGGAGTTCGTCCTGCTCGCGCCCGAGCAGCTCGCCAACGCCGGCACGCTCGCGCGGCTGCGGGCGTGCGCGCCGTCGCTGTTCGTGGTCGACGAGGCGCACTGCGTCTCGCAGTGGGGCCACGACTTCCGGCCCGAGTACCTGGAGCTCGGCGCCGCCGCCGAGGCGCTCGGCCGCCCGCCGATCCTGGCCCTGACCGCGACCGCCGCCGCGCCCGTGCGCGAGGAGATCGTCCGCGTCCTGCGGCTGCGGGACCCGGCGATCATCGTCAAGGGCTTCGACCGCCCCAACATCTGGCTCGGCGTCCGGCGCTTCCACGAGGCCGACGACAAGGAGCGCGCGCTGCTCGACGCGGTGCTCGCGCAGCGCTGCGGGCCGGGCATGACGGGGATCGTCTACGTCGCCACGCAGAAGGACGCGGAGCGGATCGCGGAGGCGCTGGTCACGCGGGGCGTCAAGGCCGCCGCCTACCACGGCGGGATGCCGGCCAGGCAGCGCGACGCTGCGCAGGCCGCGTTCATGGATCCGGCCGGCGGCGCCGACGTGATGGTCGCCACGATCGCCTTCGGCATGGGCGTCGACAAGCCCGACGTCCGCTTCGTCCTGCACCTCGACGTGAGCGAGTCCATCGACGCCTACTTCCAGGAGCTCGGCCGCGCCGGCCGCGACGGGAAGCCGTCGATCGCCAAGCTCTTCTACCGCCCGCAGGACCTCGGCCGCCGCCGCTTCTTCGCCTCCGGCAAGCTCGACCCGGCGACGCTGGAGCGCGTGGCGCGGGTCGTCCAGGCCGCGGGCCGCCCGGTCGACGCGGGCGCGCTGCGCGACGAGCTCGGGATGGCGCGCTCCCGGATCGCCACCGTCCTGCATCGGCTCGAGGAGGCCGGCGTGGTCGAGGTCGGCGACGACGGCCAGGTCGCGGCGCTCGACGGCGTCGACCTCGCCGCGGGCCTGCGCGCCGCCGGCGCCGAGGAGGAGGACCGCGAGCGCTTCGAGCGCTCGCGCGTCGAGATGGTACGCGCCTACGCCGAGCACGAGACCTGCCGCCGGGCGTTCTTGTTGGGGTACTTCGGCGAGGCCTTCGAGCCACCGTGCGGCAACTGCGACAACTGCGACGCCGGCCACGGCGTCTCGGCTCATCCGCAAGCGACCGACGAGCCCTTCACCGTCGGCGACCACGTCCACCACCCCAGCTTCGGCGAGGGCACCATCCAGCGCATCGACGCCGGCATCCTCACCGTCGTCTTCGACCGCGTCGGCTACAAGACGCTCTCCGAGGAGATCGTCACGCGGCGAGGGCTGCTCGAGGAGGGCTAGGCCAGCAGCCGCGCCGCCGCGCGGAAGAACGCCGCGATCTCGTCCGGGTCGTCCGCCGGGCGCTCGGCGCCGGTGAAGCCGACGGCGTTCCAGAAGGTCGACGGGCCCGTCTCCGCCGGCGCCGTCCACGGCGCGACGTAGGCGTAGGGCTCCTCGTGCTCGGCGTCGCCGGGCGAGATGCCGTAGGTGCCGCGCTCGCCCTCGGCGCCGAGCTCGATGGCGAGGTCGAAGTGCTCGGGCCAGAGGTGGATCTCGGAGGGCTGGTCGCGCGTGGCGGCGCCGGCGATCAGGGTCTCCAACGCCTCCTCGCCGCGCGCCCACGCGTCGGCCAGGACGAGCGCCGCGCCCGCGTGGACCTCCAGCCGCGCGTCCGGCAGCGCCGCCGCGACCTCGTCGGCGAGCCCGACGAACTGCGCGGCCGAGCGCAGCGACGTGATCGCCGCCCGCGCCTCGCCACCGTCGGCCGCGCTGCGCACCAGATCGGTCCCGCTCGTCCCGACCCACGAGCCGTCCGGCAGGTCCGGGGTCCCGAAGCCGCCCGGCCGGACCCGCAGCGCGATCTCGTTGCCCGTCGCCTGCACTCGCAGCGGGCTGATGACGCGCTCGGCGAGCGCGTGCAGCGACCGGCGCGTCGTGACCAGCGGATCGTCGCTCATGTTCGCCATCTTGCCAGCAGCCGGCGGAGCGCTCCGGGCCGCCGCGGCTGCGTCGCCCGCCACTCGGACTCCGACGGCAGGCGGCCCGCCGCCCGCGCCTTCGCCGTGCACGCGAGGTGCGCGTGCCGCCGGCCCTCGCCCTGCCCCTCCGGCCGGATCAGCACGTGCTCGCTGAACGCCGGCAGCTTGCGCGGGCAGAACGGGCACGTGTAGGTCGCCGGCTTGCGGCTCTGCGCGCGGCGCAGCTCGTACCAGCGCGCAGCCACCAACGAGGGACGACTCATGGTCGCTATTCGACCACGAGTCGTCCCTCGACGCGCTCGACGGAGGTGGGTTGTGCCTGCCTAGGCGGCGAGGTGGTCGTCGCGCAGCTCGGCGCCGGCGATCATCGCCCGCGACCGGCCCGTGCGCTTGGCGTCCAGGAGCGCGACGTCCGCCGCCTCCAGGAGCTCCGCCAGCTCACTGCCGTGCGTCGGCGCCGCGGCGCAGCCCAGAGACAGGTCGACCTTCGGCCCGCTGCCCGCCTCGAAGACCTCGCCGACCTGCGCCATGATCCGCTGCGCGGCCTGCACGGCCTCCTCGAGGTTGCCCGGGACGAGCACGGCGAACTCGTCGCCGCCCAGCCGCCCCGCGTGCCCGTGGACCGCCAGGATCCGGCCGATCTCGGCCAGCACGAGGTCGCCCGCGGCCATGCCGTGGCGCTCGTTGACCGCCTTGAAGTGGTCGATGTCGCAGATCAGGATCGCGCCGCCGCCGTTCTCGATCAGCGCCATCCGCGTCGTCTGCAGCCAGTGCCGGCGGTTCGCCAGCCCGGTCAGGTCGTCGGTCTGCGAGAGCCGCTCGAGCTCGGCGACGCGCGAGGCCAGGCGTCCGGCCTCGCCGCCGCGCTGCTCCGGGACCGCGATCTGGTCGGCCAGGACGTCCAGCACGTCGGAGGTCAGCCCGAGGCGATCGAGCGAGACCTCGAGCAGCGCGTGGTCGGCCTCGACGCCCGCGAGCATGCCCGCGACGTTGTCGGCGAGCTGCACGCACGCGACGTCCGCGTTCGGCGCGCCGACGCCGGTCGGGCCGCCGTGGTGCCAGGCGATGATCGAGGCGATCTCGGCGGGCAGCCCCCAGCGCTCGGCCAGCAGCGCGCCGCACTGGGCGTGGTCGATGCCGAAGCGCTCGCGCTCGGCCAGGACCCGCTCGGCGCCGGCGGGGAACTCACGCGCCAGGGCGTCGCAGGCCTCCTCGCCGAAGACCTCCGGCAGGACGAGCTTGCCGACGTCGTGCAGCAGGCCGGCCAGGTGGACGGTGTCGGCCGGAATCCGGGCCTCCTCGGCGCAGGCGGCCGCGCCGAGGGCGACGGTGATCGCGTGCAGGTGCAGCTGGCCGCACGAGGCGCGGCCGTTGCCCTTCGAGCGCTCCAGGAAGCGGAAGGTCGCGGCCTCGAGCGCGAGGCGACGCAGCGCGCGCCGCCCGACGAGCATCACGGCCTGGCGGATCGTCTTCGCGCGGATCGGATGCGCGCGCGCCGCCGAGTTGCTGAAGCGCAGGAGGTTCGCGGCGAAGGTCGCGTCCTGCTCCAGGGCGTCGACCAGGTCGGCCGCCGTGGACTCCTGGTCATCGCAGAGCGCGATGACACGGAGCACCGTGGCGTCCAGGACCGGGAACTCGGCCAGTTCGTCGATGGCGCCGGCCACTGACCGGATGGCATCGGGGTCGATGCCTTCCTTCCAGGGCGCGCAGTCCGTTGCGTGCTTTGCCTCCATGGCCCTCACAGGCATCGGCCCCGGGCGCGCCGCGTTGAGGTGGGGATGTGGTCGCTGGACGAGTGTCGGAGTAGCTTTCGCCCATGCCCGTCGCCTTCCGGACCTGTCCCCTGTGCGAGGCGACCTGCGGGCTCGCGCTCGAGGTCGACCCCGTGGCGCACACCGTCACGAAGGTGCGCGGGGACGCCGAGGACGTCTTCAGCCACGGCTTCCTGTGCCCGAAGGGCGTGTCCATCAAGGAGCTCCACGACGACCCGGATCGCGTGCGCACGCCGCTGATCAAGCAGGCGGACGGCACGTTCGCGCCGGCCTCGTGGGACGAGGCGTTCGCGCTGATCGCCGAGAAGCTGCCGGCCGTGATCGAGCGCGGCGGGCACGACGCGGTCGCCGCGTACATCGGCAACCCCTCCGCGCACTCGCTCGCCTTCCTCCTCTACGGCAAGGTCTTGTTGAAGGCCTTGGGCTCCAAGAACGTCTTCAGCGCGAGCACCGTCGACCAGTACCCCAAGCAGGCGGCCTCGGCCCTGCTCTTCGGGACCGGCACGACGATCGCGGTGCCGGACCTCGACCGCACCGACTACCTGCTCTGCCTCGGCGCGAACCCGCTCGCCTCCAACGGCTCGCTGATGACCGCGCCGGACGCGCGCGGGCGGCTGCGGAGGATCCGGGCGCGCGGCGGGAGGATCGTCGTCGTCGACCCGCGCCGCAGCCGCACGGTGCAGGAGGCCGACGAGCACCTCGCGATCCGGCCGGGCACCGACGCGTTGTTGTTGATGGCGTTGCTGCACGTGGTGTTCGACGAGGGGTTGGACTCGCTCGGCGCCGCCGAGGGCCGCGTGGAGGCCGAGGCGCTCGCCGAGGTCCGCGCGCTCGTCGCCGACTTCCCGCCCGAGGCCGTCGCCGGCCCGACCGGCCTCGACGCCGACGCG
>JAOPZG010000128.1 GCA_025964215.1 Conexibacter sp. | reverse complement strand
AGACCGTCGAGGCCAACCCGGACTGGACGATCGACGTCTGCGAGGAGGTCGTCGGCGGCTGGCGCGGCGAGCTCGGCAACGTCGCCGCGATGACGCTCGTCTGGGGCACGCCGGTCGTCGACCGCGTCGCGGTCGCCACCGCCGAGCTGGCCGGCCTCACGGTCGACCAGTGCATCCTGATCGAGAACCGCTTCACGCTGCTCGCGCCCGACGACTACCGCGCCGACACGCTCGACGTCGCGGTCTTCGACGCCATCGGCCGCGAGATCGCCCGCGAGTCGCTCTACGCCGACGACGGCGAGGACGACGAGGAGGACGCCGAGGCCTGATGGAGCTCGAGACCGCGATCCGCACGCGGCGCACGCACAAGGTCTACGGCCCCGAGCCGCTCGACCGCGAGACCCTCGGCGAGCTGCTCGAGCTCGGCCGCTGGGCGCCCAACCACCACCTCACCAACCCGTGGCGCTTCCGCGTCGTCGGCCCCGACGCGCTGCGGCGCCTGAAGGAGGCCGAGGGCGAGGACGGCGCGAGCAAGCTCGACCGCGCGCCGACGCTCGTCGCCGTCTCCGCGATCCGCACGCCCGGGGACCCCGTCGCCGAGGAGGAGGACCTCCTCGCCGCCGGCTGCGCCGCCTACGCCGTCCTGCTCGGCGCCCACGGGCGCGGCCTCGCCGCGTACTGGCGCACGCCCGCGATCCTCCGCGAGGCCGCCGGCCGCGCGGCCCTCGACATCCCCGACTCCGAGCGCTGCATCGGCCTCCTGCACCTGGGCCACGCCCGCCAGGAGCAGCGCGTCCCCGAGCGCGCTCCGCTGGAAGATGTCGTCACCTTCCTTGCCTGAGACGCCGCGGGGCAACCGCCCCACGCACGGCGCGCACCCCGGCGGCGTCCATGCCGGCGGCGCCGCGGCGCTGACCCTCGGCGCCCTCGGCGTCGTCTTCGGCGACATCGGCACCTCGCCGCTCTACGCGCTGCAGACGGTCTTCTCCGTCGACCACCACGCGGTCCATCCGACGCAGAACACGGTCTACGGCGTCATCTCGCTCGTCTTCTGGACCATCACCATCATCGTCTCGATCAAGTACGTGACCTTGATCATGCGCGCCGACAACGAGGGCGAGGGCGGGATCATGGCCCTCATCGCGCGGATCCAGGCGGTCAACCTGGAGCGGCGCTGGGCGAAGGTCGCGCTGGTCATGCTGGGGATCTTCGGCGCCTCGCTCTTCTACGGCGACGGGATGATCACGCCCGCGATCTCGGTGCTCTCGGCCGTCGAGGGCGTCGAGGTTGTCTCGCCCGGCCTGCACGAGTGGATCGTCCCGATCACGCTGGCGATCCTCACCGTCCTGTTCTCCATCCAGCGCTTCGGCACCGGCGCGGTCGGCCGTCTCTTCGGCCCGGTGATGGGCGTCTGGTTCACGCTGCTCGCCGTCAGCGGCGGCGCCGAGGTCGTCAAGCACCCCGGGATCCTGCGCGCGATCTCGCCGACCTACGCCATCGCCTTCCTCGGCGAGCACGGCGGGACCGCGTTCATCGCGCTCGGCTCGGTCGTGCTGACGGTCACGGGCGCCGAGGCGCTCTACGCCGACATGGGGCACTTCGGCCGGCCGCCGATCCGCCGCGCGTGGTTCGGCCTCGTCTTCCCGGCGCTGTTGTTGAACTACATGGGCCAGGGCGCGCTGATCCTGCACTCCCCGGGCGCCATCGACAACCCGTTCTTCCTGCTGATGCCGCACTGGTCGCGCTGGCCGGTCGTGATCCTCGCGACGTTCGCCACCGTGATCGCCTCGCAGGCCGTGATCTCCGGCGCGTTCTCGGTGACGCGCCAGGCCGTGCAGCTCGGCTTCCTGCCGCGGCTGACGATCCGCCACACCTCCTCCAAGGAGGTCGGCCAGGTCTACGCGCCGGCGGTCAACTGGGGGATCTTCGTCGCGGTCGTCGCGCTCGTCGTCGGCTTCGGCTCCTCCCAGCACCTCGCCTCCGCCTATGGCATCGCGGTCACCGGCACGCTGGCGATCGACACGCTGCTGTTCTTCGTGGTCGTCCACGTCGTCTGGCACAAGCCGCTGCGCACGGCGGTCGCCGGCGCGGCGGTCTTCCTGCTCGTCGACCTGACCTACTTCGCCGCGAACCTGCCCAAGGTGCTGCACGGCGGCTGGTTCCCGCTGCTGATCGCCGCGCTCATCTTCGTGGTCCTGACCACGTGGCAGAAGGGGCGCGAGATCGTCTCGCGCAACCGCGTCGAGCTCGAGGGGCCGCTGCGCACGTTCGTCGACGAGGTCCACGACACGGTCCCGCCGGCGTTCCGCGCGCCCGGCACCGCCGTCTTCCTCAACGCCAACCGCGAGACGACGCCGCTCGCGCTGCGGGCCAACTTCGAGCACAACCGGACGCTGCACGAGAACGTCGTGATCGTCTCGGTGGTCATCGAGCGCGTCCCGCACGTGCGCGAGGTCGAGCGCGTCCAGGCCGACGAGCTCGGCTACAAGGACGACGGCATCGTCCACCTCACCACGCACCACGGCTTCCAGGACGACGTCGACATCCCGCGCACGCTGCGCCGCGCGAGCAAGCACATGGAGGGCGACATCGACGTCGCGCACGCGAGCTTCTTCATCTCGCGCATGACCATCGTGCTGACCCACGAGCCCGGGATGGCGATGTGGCGCAAGAAGCTCTTCGTCGCGATGAGCCGCAACGTCGCCAACCCGGTGGCCTACTTCGGCCTGCCCGACGACCGCACGGTCGTCATGGGCTCACACGTCGAGCTCTGAGCCCTACGCCGCGGCCGTCGGCACGCGGCGCGCGATCTCCTCGTCGCTCAAGGGGAAGAAGCAGGCGGCGACGTTGCCGCCCTCCTTGGGCTCGAGCGGCGGGTCCTGCACGTCGCAGGTGCCCTCGACGTACTTCGGGCAGCGGGTGTGGAAGCGGCAGCCGCTCGGCGGGTTGCTCGGCGACGGCACGTCGCCGCCCAGCACCTGGCGGTGCTTGTTGCGCGCCAGCCGCGGATCCGGGACCGGCACCGCTGAGAGCAGCGCACCGGTGTAGGGATGGCGCGGGTGGTGGTAGAGCTCGTCGGAGCTCGCGAGCTCCACGATCTTGCCCAGGTACATCACCGCGACGCGGTCGCAGGTGTGGCGCACGACCGAGAGGTCGTGGGCGATGAAGACGATCGTCAGCCCGAGGTCGCGCTGGAGGTCGCGGAGCAGGTTGAGGATCTGCGCCTGGATCGAGACGTCGAGCGCGGAGACCGGCTCGTCGGCGACGAGCATCTTCGGCTTGAGCGCGATCGCGCGCGCCACGCCGATGCGCTGGCGCTGGCCGCCGGAGAACTGGTGCGGCAGGCGGTTGTAGTGCTCGGGGTTGAGCCCGACCTGCTCCATGAGGTCCTGGACGAGGCCCTTGCGCTTGCGCTCGTCGGTCTCGACGTCGTGGATGATGAACGGCTCGCCGATGATCGACCCCACCGTCTTGCGCGGGTTCAGCGAGGAGTACGGGTCCTGGAAGATCATCTGCATCTCGCGACGCAGGGGCTTGAGCTCCTTGCGCGAGAGGCCGGCGATGTCGCGGCCCTCGAAGCTGATCGTGCCGGCGGTCGGCTCGATCATCGCCGAGCCGTT
>JAOPZG010000078.1 GCA_025964215.1 Conexibacter sp. | reverse complement strand
TGCACTGCGGTGCCGGCTCGGTGTTCGTCGTGCACGTGCCGGCGTCGAACTTCGAGACGCCGAACTCCGCCTGTGCGGCCGGCGCAGCCGCCCACAGACCCGCGATCGTTGCCGCGGCGACCAGCGCGCGGCGCATCCACAACTGCATCCTCATCTCCTCCTGCCGGAACCGAGCTCCCGTCCGGTTCCTGTTACCCAAGAATGCAGAATTTCGCACACAAGGTCGTCTCCACGCGCCGGTCGATCGCGCCCGAACGACCGCGCTACAGTTGGTCGCATCATGCAACTCACTGGAGGTCGTGCCATGAACGTCGAAGGATCCGTCGCCCTCGTCACCGGAGCCAACCGCGGGCTGGGCCGGGCGTTCGCGCGGGCGCTGCTCGACGCGGGCGCCGCGAAGGTCTACGCCGGCGCGCGCGACCCCGCGTCCGTCACCGACCCGGACGTGATCCCGGTCGCGCTCGACGTCACCGACCACGAGCAGGTCGCCCGCGTGGCCGCCGAGCTCGGCGACGTGACCATCGTCATCAACAACGCCGGCGTCGGCCTCGGGGCCGCGGCGGTCGGCGGCGACGACCTCGACGTGCACCGCGCCGAGTTCGAGGTCAACTACTTCGGCCTGCTCGCGGTCTCCCGCGCCTTCGCGCCGGTGCTCGCCGCCAACGGCGGCGGCGCGCTGGTCAACATGCTCTCGGCGCTCTCCTGGGTCTCGTTCCCGGAGCTCGGCAACTACTCGGCGACGAAGTCGGCGGCGTGGTCGCTCACCAACGGCCTGCGCACGCAGCTGCGCTCGCAGGGCACGCTCGTCGTCGGCGTCCACGCCGGCTACATCGACACCGACATGGCCGCCGGGGTCGACGTGCCGAAGATCGCCCCCGAGGAGGTCGCGCGCCAGGCCGTCGCGGGGATCGCCGCCGGCGCCGAGGAGGTCCTCGCCGACGAGGTCAGCCGCAACGTCAAGGCGGCGCTGCCCGACGACCTCGCGACGTTGTACCCCAACATCCAGCAGGGCTACGACACGGCGGCCAGCGCGGCCTAGTCGACGTCGCGCCCGGGCGCGGTCTCCGGCTCGTCGGCCGGCGGCGCCTCCTCGACCACGGGCCGGCGGACCGCGCTCCGCCGGCCCAGCACCATCACCACCGCCGCCCCCGCGAGCCACAGCAGCGCGAGGATCGAGACGATCCGGCCGATCACGACGGGCGGCGGGTTGGTGGCGGCGACCGTGACGTGCGCCACGCCGTTCGGCGCGTCGTCGATCTCGAGGACGCCGTTGCCGTTCGGGTCGTTGGCGACGAAGTGCGCGCCGGTGACCTTGATCAGCCACGTCGCGGTCTTCACGTTGGAGAGGACGTCCTGCCCCTCGGAGGCCTCGATCGACGCCGAGACGCGATGGTGCTTCTCGGCCGTCTTGCCGTTGAACAGGATCCGCGGCATCGTCGGGTCCGGGTTGATCGACGGCAGCCGCGAGTCGATGTAGTCGGCGGCGCCCCACGGCGGCTCGTCGACGCTCGTGTACGGGCGCGGCTGGCTCCACGGCGGGCTGACCGGCGGCGCCGGGAACGGCTCGTCGACCAGCGCCTTGCCGTTGGCGATCACCAGCGCCATGATCGGCACCGTCGCGAAGACCCAGTACTTGCGCCAGCCGCGCGTCCGGGCGGCGAGGGCCAGCGCGCAG
Source organism: Conexibacter sp. (assembly GCA_025964215.1). GTDB lineage: Bacteria > Actinomycetota > Thermoleophilia > Solirubrobacterales > Solirubrobacteraceae > Baekduia. Next base: position 4,456 of record JAOPZG010000078.1, on the reverse strand, counting down.
ATCACGAGGCCCGCGGCGGCGAGCTCGATGTAGGCCTCGAAGCGGTAGGGCGCCTGGACGCGGTCGTACGGCGAGGGCAGCCCGAGGATCCACTCGACGTGGGTCATGAGCTGCCAGACGCCGACCGCCGCGGCGAGCAGGGCGGCCGCCGTCCACAGGAACGGCGAGCGCAGGCGCGGCCGGAAGAGCACGATCGCGATCAGCGCCCAGCCGACGGCCAGGAACGGGAGCTGCGCGGACTGGTGCGTGAAGCCCGGCAGGCCGTTGTGGTTGTGCAAGGTGAACAGGTACTTGGGGACCACGTAGAACATCGAGGTCCGCACCAGGCCCTCGGCGAGCGCGGTGTTCGTCGCGATCGACGTCTGCGCCTGGTAGGCGACGTCCGGCAGGAAGAACCAGGCGTTGACCAGGAACGCCGGCACCATGACGAGCGCCAAGCGCTTCAGCCCGCGCGGCTGGAAGAGCAGCCGGCGCGCGGCGGGGACGACCAGCAGCAGCACGATCCCGATGACGACCGCGAGCGTCGTCGCCCACAGCATCGTGAGGTTGTGGCTGCCCGTGTAGAGCGTCGTGCTGAGCGCCAGCGCGATGGCCGGCCCGGGCCGCAGCGCGTCCGCGCGCAGGATCGAGATCGCCGCGGCCAGCAGCAGCACCAGCGAGGAGACCGCGACCGCCTGCCCCCAGCTGCCCCACGCGTAGATGGAGGACAACCACCACGGCGAGGCGATGAACAAGACGCCCGGGACGTGCGCGGCGACCTTGCCGACGCCGGCCATCCGCGCGAGCCAGTAGAAGCCGCCCTGCGCCATCGCGAAGGCGCCGATCCACGTGAGGACGAACGCCGCGACGTGGCCGACGACCAGCGCGATGATCGCCGTGATGACGTAGAGCGTCCCGCCATAGAACGCGTAGTGCGGGTCGAACAGGCCCGTCTGGTTGAAGTTGAAGAGCGTCGGCAGGCCCGTCGACTTCAGCGAGCCCTCCTGGTGCCAGATGTACCAGAGGTGCGCGTACCAGTCGAAGCCCACGAACTGGTGCTTCCAGAGCATCGGGCGGATGAGCAGGAAGACGACCGCCGCGACGGCGACCACCGCCCCGACCTCCGCGGGCACGCCGAGGCGCCGGCGCCAGCCGCGGGCCGGGACGGCGGGCTCGACGAGCGGCGGTGCCTCGCTGACGGCGGCCATCTCCGCGCTCACTTCCCGCTCAGGCGGTAGGCGGTGATCCCGGGCGTCTGGCCCTGGCCGGCCGCGAGGCCCGCCGGCGCGATCACCATGTCGTCGTGGACCATCACCCCCGTGTTGGTCGCCGCCGGGAGCTGCTGCTCCCAGAGGACCTTGCCGGTCTTGGCCGAGAGGGCGTGGAGGATCCCGTCGAACGTCGTCGCGAAGACCACGTCGTTGGTCACCGTCGTGGCGCCGAAGGCGGGCGTCGGGAACTCGCGCGTCCACTTCACCTTGCCGCTGTTCAGGTCGACGGCCGTCACCTCGCCGGTGCTCGTCTGGCCGTCACGCGCGCCGGCCTCGGTCTGCGTCGTCCACGTGACCGAGTTGTTGACCACCGGGGCGAAGACGTACTTGCCGTCGGTCGCCATCGGCGCGATCACGCCGCCGAGCCGGCCCGGGTAGATCTCCTGGTTGAGCTGCAACTTGGAGTACTTGCCCTTGGCGGCGAGCGCGGGGTCGTCGTCGTGGCCGTTGTGCCTGCCGACCGGGCGCTTCCAGAGCAGCTTGCCGGAGGCGCGGTCGACCGCGATCACGATCCCCGACTTGCCCGCCTCGATGACCGCCGGGCGGCCCTTGACCTTCGCGAGGATCGGCGGGTCCTGGAGGTCCCAGTCGTAGATGTCGTGCGGCGTGAGCTGGTAGTACCACTGCAGCTTGCCCGTCTTGGCGTTCAGCTTGACGAGCGAGTTGGTGTACAGGTTCTTGCCCGGGCGGCCGGAGCCCCACGGGTGGTCGTCGGTCCCGGGGAACGGCCCGGGGTTGCCGACGCCGAAGTACATGCCGCCGGCGGCGTCGAAGGACGGCGTGTGCCAGAGGCCGCCGCCGAGGTTGACGTCCGCGTTGGCCTTGGACCACGTCTTGGTCGGCGCGGTGTCGAAGCTCCACTTCTTCTTGCCCGTCTTGGCGTCGAGCGCCCAGAGGATCCCCTTCGTCCCCTCGTTGTAGAACTTGCCGTTGTTGCCCGGCACCGTCGAGACGTAGACCAACCCCTCGTGGAAGCCGGGCGCCATGTCGATGCCCTCGCCGGAGTTGCGGATCAGCGGGACGCTCCAGAGCTCCTTGCCCGTCTTCTGGTCGAGCGCGAAGGCGGAGTCGGCCGTCGCGCCGTAGACGCGCCCGCCGCCGACGTTGACGCCGTTGGGCCCCTGGTCCGGCGAGCTGTAGGACGTGCTCCACAGCACCTCGCCGGTCTTCAGGTCGAGCGCCGAGACGTTGGAGGCGAGGTCCTGCGAGTAGATGACGCCGCCGACGATCACGGGCGTCGCGGCGTAGCTGCCGTACTGGCTCGCGCTCTCCTGGCCGAAGGGCAGCGTCCACGCCGCCTTGAGCCGGCCGACCGTCGCGGCCGTGATCGGGCCCTTGATGTCGCGCGTGTTCGACAGGTCGCCGTTCGGGACGGCGGAGCCGGTGGGCGACGGCTTGGCGGCCTTCGGCGCCGCGGGCGTCGCGGCGTCGGGCTGCTTCGCGGCGCTCGTGGACGCCGGCTTCGGCGCGCTCGCCTGGTCGTTGTCGTCGGACGAGCCGCCGCTCGCGACGAGCACCACGACGACGACTACCACGACGACGGCCGCGCCGGCCAGGGCCAGCGCGAGCTTGGGCACGCGGCGCGTGCTTCCGGGGATCATGCGGTCTCCGCTTCCTCTGTCGCGGCGCCCTCGAGCGCGGCGATGATCTCGTCTTCCATCCGGCACGTCGCCGCGATGAGCACCTCGAACAGGGAGGCGCTGAAGTCCTCCGGCAGGCCCGCGTCGGCGCCGCGCGCCAGGTAGCGGGAGCGCACCTCGACCACGCGGTCGGGCTGCATCATGGGAATGCCGTGCGCGCTCTTGTAGCGGGCGACGTCGCGGCAGATCGCGAAGCGCTCGCCGAGCAGGCCGGCGATCTGGTCGTCGACCGCGTCGAGCCGCGCCCGGTACTCGGGCAGCCCGCTCACGCGACCGCCGCCTCGGCCAGGAGCCCGGCGGCGAACGCGCCGCCGCAGTCGGCGAGCTGGTCGACGGCGTAGCCGCCCTCCTGCACCACGCAGATCGGCAGCCCGCACGAGGCGAGCAGCCGGCCGATCGCGGCGAAGACGCCGGGCTCGAAGTCCCAGCTGCCGTGCGGGTCGCCGGCGACGGTGTCGTAGCCGAGCGAGACCACGAGCACGCGCGCCGTGCGCGCGAGCTGGTCGAGCGACTCGTCGACCGCGTCGAGGTAGGCCTCGGGGTCCGGCGCGTCGCGGAACTCCACCAAGCGCTCACGGCCCGTGCGCGGCAGGACCGGGTCGGTCGGCGCGTTGGTCACCGGCCACGCGTGCAGCGAGTGCAGGTGCACGTCGGGCATGCGGGCGACGATCGCCGAGGTCCCGTTGGGGTAGTGGAGGTCGAGGTCGAGGATCCCGACCGGGCCGGCGCCGGCCTCGAGCAGCGCGTGCGCCGCGGCGGCCGCGGTGTTGAGGTAGCAGTAGCCGCCCATGAACGCGGGCCCGGCGTGGTGGCCGGGCGGGCGGCACAAGGCATAGGCGAACCGCGTTCCCGCGGCGACCCGGCGAGCGGCCGAGATCGCGGTCCGGATCGCCTCGTCGGCGGCCGTGACGAGCTCCGGCCCCGCGGGGATGTCGGGCTGCAGGCCGGGCGCGGCGAAGCGCGGCAGGATCACGAGGTCGCTGAGGTCGTGCAGCGCGGCGAGGTAGCCGAGGTCGTGGATCGCGAAGAGCGTCCGCTCGACGTCAGTGTCGGTCGCGCCGGAGCCGACCGTGCGCGCGCCGGGGTGGCGGGTCAGCCCCTCCTCGACGAGTCCGAGGCGCCGGCGGCCGTCCTGGCCCGGGACGCGCCGCCCGCCGTCCACGATCCACGGCGCGTCGCCGTCGGAGCCGCTGCCCCGCTGCCGCACCACCACCAAGCCGTTCACGCCGCCGTCCTCCTCCGCATCCGCGCGCCGACGGTCTCGAAGCCGCTGCGCTGGTAGAACCGCCGTGTCGCCCGCAGCGCCGGGAAGCCGTCGCGCGGGATGCCGACCTCGACGCGCGCGACGCCGGGCCGCGCCTCGGCGAGCGACATGTAGGCCTCGACGAGCTCGGCCCCGAGGCCGTCGCCGCGCCGCGCCGGGGCGACCCAGAGGTCCTGGATCAGTCCGTACGCTCCGCCCGCGTGGATCGCCGCCGGCCAGCTCGCGGCGAGCACGCCGACGAGCCGCCCGCCGTCGTCGGCCACGAGCACGGACCCGAGCTCCGGGTCGGCGATCACCGCGCG
>JAOPZG010000050.1 GCA_025964215.1 Conexibacter sp. | reverse complement strand
GTTGCGCGCCTTCGGTCGCGGTGGCCAGCGCCGCCTCGCCGGTGGCCGCGTCGACCTTGTCGGAGGCCGTGTAGCCGCCGACCATGCCGAAGCCCATCGAGCCCGTGCGCGCCAGCATGTCGGCGTAGGGCTCCCAGACGGTGAGCACCGTCGCCTCCGCACCGGGCATCAGCTTCGCCGCGCGGTCGATGGCGGCCTGGGCGTCAACCGATCCGTCGTAGGACATCAAGATCATCGGTGCAACTCCTTGTTGGTGGTGTCGTTGAGAAGATGGTGGACCTGGCGGGCGATCTCGAGGTCCTCGCGCGCGGTCATGACGCGGGTCCGCGCCTCCGTCACGCCGAGGAAGCCCAGCCCGGCGGTCGTCCGCGCGCGGATCTCCGCGGAGTGCTCGCCGACGCCGCCGGTGAAGACGAGCGTGTCGAGCCCGTCGAGTGCCGCGGCCATCGCGGCGATCCCGGCGCGCAGCCGGTGCAGGTAGACGTCGCGGCCGAGCACGGCGCGCGGATCGCCCGCCGTCGCCAGCCGCAGGACCGCGCGCATGTCCGCGGTCCCGGCCAGCCCGAGCAGCCCCGAGTCGTGCTCCAGCGCGCCGCCCAGCTCGTCGGCGTCCAGCTCGCCGTGCTCGAGCAGCCAGAGCACGAGGCCGGGATCGACGCTGCCCGAGCGGGTCGCCATGACCAGGCCCTCGAGGGGCGTGAAGCCCATCGTCGTGTCGACCGACACGCCGTCGCGGATGGCGCAGAGCGAGGCGCCCGCGCCGAGGTGGCAGCTGACCACACGCCCCTGCGGCTCCTGCCGGGCGACCCAGCCGTGCGAGAGCCCGTGGAAGCCGTAGCGGCGCAGGTCCCAGCGCTCGCGCCAGGCCGCCGGCAACGCGTAGGTCGACGCCGCCGCCGGCAAGGTGGTGTGGAACGCGGTGTCGAAGCAGGCGACCCGCGGCCGGTCGGGCAGCAGCTCGGTCACGGCGTCCAGCGCCGCCAGCGACTTGGGCTGGTGCAGCGGGGCGAGGTCGGTGAGCGCGCGCAGCGCGTCCTCGACCTCGGCGTCGACCCGCACCGGCGCGACGAAGCGCGCGCCGCCGTGGACGATCCGGTGCCCGACGGCGTCGGCCTCCCCCAGCGCGCCGGACAGCGCCGCGCGCAGCGCGGCGCCGTCGACCTCCGCGCGCGGCGCGTCGAGCTCGGCGTCCTCCAGGGTCACGTCGCCGTCGCCGATCAGCGACAGCTTGAGGCTGCTGGAGCCGGCGTTGACGACCAGGACCTTCACGCGGGCCAGACCCAGTCGCGGATCTCCGCCGGGTCGTCGCCGGTCGCGCGGGTGTGGGCGCGGTGGCGCAGGCGCTCGTCGACCATCTCCTGGCGCAGGACGGCGGCCTTCGACCCCAGGCTCGGGACGCGGTCGATGACGTCCATCACGAGCCGGAAGCGATCCATGTCGTTGAGCATCAGCATGTCGAACGGCGTCGTCGTCGTCCCCTCCTCCTCGTAGCCGCGCACGTGGATCTGGTCGTGGTTGGCGCGGCGGTAGGTCAGGCGATGGATCAGCGTGGGGTAGCCGTGGTAGGCGAAGACCACCGGCGCGCCGGCGGTGAACAGCGCGTCGAAGTCGGCGTCGGAGAGCCCGTGCGGATGCTCGTCCTGGGGCTGCAGGCGCATCAGGTCGACGACGTTGACGAAGCGCACCTTCAGGTGCGGCAGGTGCTGGCGCAGCAGCGCGGTGGCGGCGAGCGCCTCCAGCGTCGGGGTGTCCCCCGCGCAGGCCATGACGACGTCGGGCTCGCCCGCGTCGTTGCTGGCCCACGGCCAGATCCCCACGCCCCGGGCGCAGTGCAGGACCGCGTCGTCCATGGTCAGGAAGTTGAGCGCGGGCTGCTTGCCGGCGACGATCAGGTTGATGTAGTCGCGCGAGCGCAGGCAGTGGTCGGCGACCGACAGCAGGCAGTTGGCGTCCGGCGGCAGGTAGACGCGCGCGACCCCCGCCTTCTTGTTGGCCACCAGGTCGATGAACCCCGGGTCCTGGTGGCTGAAGCCGTTGTGGTCCTGATGCCACACGAGCGAGCTCAAGATGATGTTCAACGACGGGACCGGCGCGCGCCACGGGATCTCGGCGCTGACCTTCAGCCACTTCGCGTGCTGGTTGACCATCGCGTCGACGATGTGGATGAACGCCTCGTAGCAGTTGAAGACGCCGTGGCGGCCGGTCAGCAGGTAGCCCTCCAGCCAGCCCTCGCACAGGTGCTCGCTCAGGACCTCCATCACCCGGCCGTCGGGCGCGAGGTGGTCGTCGGTGTCGCGGCGCTCGGCCTCCCAGGCGCGATCGGTCGCCTCGAAGACCGCGCTGAGGCGGTTGGACGCCGTCTCGTCCGGGCCGAAGATCCGCAGGTTCGCCGCCTCGGCGTTCAGCCGCAGCGCGTCGCGCAGGAAGGGGCCCAGGACGCGCATCGCCTCGCTGGTGGTCGTCGCCGGCGCGGCGTCCGGCGCGGCGTAGTCGCGGAAGTCGGGCAGCTCGAGGGCGCGGGTGAGCAGGCCGCCGTTGGCGTGCGGGCTCGCGCCCATGCGACGGACGCCACGCGGCGCCAGGGCCGCGAGCTCCTCGCGCAGCGCGCCGCTCTCGTAGAACAGCTCCTCCGGGCGGTAGGAGCGCAGCCACTCCTCCAGCTGGGCGAGGTGCTCGGGGTCGCCCGCCAGGTTGGCGAGCGGGACCTGATGGGAGCGGAAGGAGCCCTCCGCGGGCAGGCCGTCGACGACCTTGGGGCCGGTCCAGCCCTTCGGGCTGCGCAGCACGATCATCGGCCAGCGCGGACGCTCGGTGGCCCCGCCGGTGCGCGCCGCCTCCTGGATCCGCGCGATCTCGTCGGCGACGCCGTCCAGCGTCGCGGCCATCAGCTGGTGCATCGCCTCCGGCTCGTCGCCGCTGACGAAGCGCGGGTCGTAGCCGTAGCCCTCCAGCAGGCTGCGCAGCTCGGTCTCGGGGATCCGCGCCAGCAGCGTCGGGCTGGCGATCTTGTAGCCGTTGAGGTGCAGGATCGGCAGCACCGCGCCGTCGCGCGCGGCGTCGAGGAACTTGTTGGAGTGCCAGCTCGCGGCCAGCGGGCCGGTCTCGGCCTCGCCGTCGCCGACGACGCAGGCGACGAGCAGGTTGGGGTTGTCGAACGCCGCGCCGAACGCGTGCGCCAGCGAGTACCCCAGCTCGCCGCACTCGTGGATCGACCCGGGGGTCTGCGGTGCCACGTGGCTCGGGATCCCGCCCGGGACCGAGAACTGGCGGAACAGCCGCCGCAAGCCCTCCTCGTCGCGGCCGATGTGCGGGTAGACCTCGGAGTAGGTGCCCTCCAGGTAGGTGTTGGCCACCAGCGCGGGACCGCCGTGGCCCGGCCCGGCGACGTAGAGGACCTCCAGGTCGCGCTCGCCGATCAGGCGGTTGAGGTGGGCGTAGATGAAGTTCAACCCCGGCGTCGTGCCCCAGTGGCCGAGCAGCCGCGGCTTGACGTGCTCCAGGGTCAGCGGCTCGCGCAGCAGCGGGTTGTCGAGCAGGTAGATCTGCCCGACCGAGAGGTAGTTGGCCGCGCGCCAGTAGGCGTTGATCGCCTGCAGCTCGCTGCCGGAGAGCGGGGACTGCTGCGCTGCGGTGGTGAGCGTGGCGCTCATGAGGCTCCTGTCGGGGTCGGTTCGTGACGGCGCCGCCAGGCGCGGCGAAGCTCGTCGCTGCCCCACACGATCACGGGGAAGCTGGTCAGCAGCACGATCTCGGGCAGGCCGAGGGCGGCGGTGTGGAAGACGCCCTGCAGCGGCGGCAGGTAGATCAGCGCCGCGGCGAAGACGAGCTCGAAGGCGATGCCGCCGAGCAGCAGGGGGTTGGTGAAGAAGCCGATCTCGCGCAGCGACGCGCGGCTGGTGCGCGCGGCGAACGCGGTGCCGACCTGGCAGGCGGTGATGCCGGCGAAGGACATCGTGGTGGCCATCAGGTAGGTGTGGTGCAGCGGCGTGCCCGAGCCGGTCGCGTCGCCGGGCGACCAGCCGGCGCGCAGCAGCACGAAGAAGAACCCGCCGGCGACCAGCGCCGCCTCCAGGAGGCCGAGCCACAGCCACGCGCGGATCAACATGGCCTTGGTCAGCAGGCCCGTCTTGCGCGAGCGCGGCGGCTGGTCCATCAGGCCGGGCTCGGCGGGCTCGCGGCCCAGGGCGAGCGCCGGCAGGGTCTCGGTCCCGAGGTCGATCGCGAGGATCTGCAGCGCGGTGAGCGGCAGCGGGATCTTGCCGCCGGAGAGCGCGTAGAGCAGGAACGGCACCATCTCCGGCGTGGCGTGGGCGAAGATGTAGGTGACGAACTTGCGGATGTTGTCGTAGACCGTCCGGCCTTCCTTGACCGCCGCGACGATCGAGGCGAAGTCGTCGTCCTGCAGCACCATGGCCGCGGCCTCGCGCGCCACGTCGGTGCCCGAGGCGCCCATGGCGATGCCGATGTCGGCGCGCCGCAGCGCCGGGGCGTCGTTGACGCCGTCGCCGGTCATCGCGACGGTGTGGCCGGCGGCGCGCAGGGCGTCGACGATGCGCAGCTTCGCCTCGGGCGAGCTGCGGGCGATGATGAGCTGCGGCGAGCTGCGCAGGACCTCGTCGAGGCCGTCGTCGCCGAGCGCGTCGAGCTCGGGCCCGGTCACGACCTGGGCGTGCTCGCCGACGATCCCGGCCTCGCGCGCGACGGCGCCGGCGGTGAGGCCGTCGTCGCCGGTGATGACGATGATCCGGATGCCCGCGCGGTGGCAGTCGGCCACGGCCGCCGGGACCTGGGCGCGGAGCGGATCGCGCATCGCGACGAGGCCGAGGAAGCACAGGCCCGACTCGGCGGCGTCGCGGTCGTCCGGACGCCGCTGCTCGGAGATCTCCG
>JAOPZG010000495.1 GCA_025964215.1 Conexibacter sp. | reverse complement strand
CACGCGCGCCGAGCGCGAGCGGCCGCCGCTGCGCAGCAGCGCCGGCGCGCCGAGGACGGCCGCGAGGATGACCAGCGGCAGCGCCGCGAAGGCGACGAGCCCGCTCTGGTGGTCGTGGAAGACCGGGACCGACTCGAACATCACGCAGCCGAGGATCACCAGCGCGAGGATGTTCAGCAGCGTCTGGGAGACGATCGTCCCGAGCACGACCGGCAGGCGCGATCCGGCCCGCCCACCCCCGCCGATCCGGCGGGCGACGATCATCGCGCGCGCCGGCTCGCCGAGGCGGGCAGGCAGCGTCGCGCTCATCAGCACGCCGATCATCGTCCCCTGCAAGGCGTCGCCGAGCCGCGGCCGCGGATGCGTGGGCATCGCCGCGCGCAGGATCGCGGTCCAGGCGACGGCGCGGACCGCCATCGAGGCGCACATCAGCCCGAGGGCGACGAGCACCCACGGCGGCGTGGCGTGCAGCAGCGAGTGACCGATGCGGTCCAGGCCGATGCGCTGCAGCGCGAAGAAGGAGCCGGCCAGGATCGCGACGGCGACGATCGCCGTCAGCGCCCGGCGGGCGAAGGCGAGCACGGGACGGCGCGCTCGCTCGCGCGGGCGCTTGGGCTCGATCGACGGCAGCCGGCGGGCCGGGATGCGCGGCTTCAGATCGGCCGACAGCGCGCCGAGCCGGATCGCGGTGCGCTGCACGACGCCCTCGGGGACGCCGATCGCGATCGCGTCCTCGTAGGCCTCGAGCACCTGCGCGGCGACGTTCGGCCACGCGTACTGGCGCGCGCTCTCGAGCGCGGTCGCCGACAGCCGCTCGCGCCGCGCCGGGTCCAGCGCCAGCGCGCGCAGCGCCTCGCCGAGCGCGGCGGCGTCGCCGCGGGCGACCAGGACGCCGTCCTCGCCGTCGCGCACGACGTCGCGGTAGCCGGCGATGTCGGAGGCGACGACCGGCGTGCCGGCCGCGAACGCCTCGGTCAGGACCATGCCGAAGGACTCGCCGCCGAGCGACGGGGCGGCCAGGACGTCGGCCGCGCGCAGCGCGGCGACCTTCGTCGCGTCGTCGACCTTGCCCAGGACCGTGATGCCCTCGCGGCCGTCGAGCAGCAGCGGCTCGACCTCCTCGGGCGTGGCGCCGACGATCTTCAGCTCGGCCGGCACGTGCTCGCGCAGCGCCTCGAAGGCGCGCAGCAGCACGGGCAGGCCCTTGCGCTCGACGGCCTGGCCGACGAAGACGATCCGCAGCGGGCGCTCGGGGCTGATCGCCTCGGCCGGCGCGAGCTCCAGCGCGTCCGGCACCGCGACGCCGTTGGGGATCACGCGGTAGCGGCCGCCGTAGAAGCGCTCGCCGGTCCAGGCGGCGGCCTCGGAGACGGCGATCCGGATCTTCAGGCGGTTGAGGCGGCGGCGGGCGCCGATCGCGATCGCGATCCCGTTGGAGACCGCGTTGGCCGAGTAGCAGTGGAAGGTGCCGACCATCGGGACGCCGCAGGTCATCAGCGTGTCCCAGCCGACGCACGGCACGACCGGCTCGTGCAGGTGCACGACGTCGTAGCCGCCGGTGCGCAGCTCCTCGCGCAGGGCGTGGACGTTCGGCCCGTACGGCATCGTCAGGTTGGAGACCGCGCCGTTGGCCGGGAAGCCCATGGTGCGGCCCAGCGGGACCAGCCAGGACGGCAGCTCGCGCTCCTGCGGGACCGCGCCACGATGCCGCCGCACGGAGCGGCGGTCGGGCGGATCTACCGGGGCCAGGACTCGCACATCGTGGCCGAGCGAGGAGAGCTCCTCCTGCAACGCCTCGATGTGCCGCGTGACGCCCCCGGGATACGTCCATGAATAGGGGCTGACGAGCGCGATGCGCATCCGCTTCATCGTATCGGGCGACACCCCGGAACGACCCGGGGGATAACTCCACTTCACAATAGACTCGAAGGGGTCATGGCCGACCGTCACTTTGTGAAGTACACCTTCCTCCAGCTCGATCCTGCCTGGCGCCGGCTCTCGGAGTCCGAGCGCGCGCAGCACAAGCAGGAGTTCCTGGCCGCCTGCGAGGACTTCGGGACCGACCACCTGCTCCAGGGCTTCTCGCTCGTCGGCACCCGCGCGGACGCTGAGCTGATGCTGGTGATGGAGGCCGAGAACCTCGATCGGATCCACGAGTTCCACGTCGTCCTCTCGCAGTCCGGGCTGATGAAGTGGGCGACGCAGCCTTACTCGTTCCTGGGCATGCGCAAGGCCTCGGAGTACAGCGAGGACGAGCGCCAGATCCCGCGCCGCTTCAAGGGCAAGTACCTCTTCGTCTACCCCTTCGTGAAGACGCGCGAGTGGTACGCGCTGTCCGCCGACGAACGCTGGCGGATCATGCAGGAGCACATCGCGGTCGGCCGCGAGTACCCGACGGTCGACAACCACACGACGTACTCGTTCGGCCTCGACGACCAGGAGTTCGTGGTCGCCTTCGATACCAACGACGCCGGCGCGTTCCTCGATCTCGTCCAGCGGCTGCGCACGACCGAGGCCTCGGCCTGGACGAAGCGCGACACGCCGTCCTTCACCTGCATCAACACGTCGATCGAGCGCGCGCTGATCGCGCTCGACGGCGAGGCGCTGCGGATCCCCGCCTAGCCGGATGGCCGGCGTCGCCGTCGCGCACCTGCGGGCGGCCGACCCGGTCCTGGCCGGGATGCTCGACGACGTCGCGGGCGACGTGCCCGCGTGGGAGCCGAGCGGCGACGCCTACGGCGCGATCATCCGCGCGATCGTCTCCCAGCAGCTCTCGGTCGGCGCCGCGCGGGCGATCCACGGCCGGCTGCTGGCGCGCTTCGACGGACACGAGCCGGCGCCGGAGCAGGTGCTCGCCGACGACCCGGAGGGGCTGAAGTCGGTCGGGCTCTCGCGGGCGAAGGTCGTCTCGCTGCGCTCGCTGGCGACGTGCCTGGACGAGGGGGACGCTGCGGCTCGACGCGCTGGCGGAGCTGGGCGACGACGCGCTGATCGCCGAGCTCACGCAGGTCAAGGGGATCGGCGAGTGGACCGCGCAGGTGCTGCTGATCACCGAGCTCGAGCGGCCGGACGTGCTCGTCGCGGGCGACCTCGTGATCCGGCGGGCGGTCGAGCGCGGCTGGTCGCTGCCGGCGCTGCCGACGCGCGAGGAGCTCTACGCGCTGGCGGAGCCGTGGCGGCCGTACCGGTCCACGGCGTGCGCGCTGCTGTGGCGCTGGATGCGCACGGCGCCGACGGCCTAGGCGCAGGACTGCGGGAGCGCGGGCGCCGGGTCGCTCGGCGCGCGGGCGCCCCACGCGGCCCAGAGGTCGTACGTGGGATAGAGGCGCGTGAGTCCGGCGTCGGCGAGGCCGACGGGGTACGCGGTGTCCTCGCGGAAGGTGTACTGGAACGCCGCGTCGACGCGGGGGTCCGCGGCCCAGCGGC
>JAOPZG010000033.1 GCA_025964215.1 Conexibacter sp. | reverse complement strand
GGCCTCGCCACCGCCGCCGTCAGCCCCGTCCTCGGCAAGACGCTCGGCGCCGCCACCGTCCAGGGCACGGTCACCGCGACCAGCCCGTCCGGCGCGCCCGTCGACCTCACGAGCGGCGCCGCGACCGTCCCGACCGGCACGCTGATCGACGCGCGCGCCGGCACCGTCGAGCTCAAGACCGCGCTCGATCGCAAGGGCGCGACGCAGACCGGCCACTTCTGGGGCGGCAAGTTCGAGGTCCGCCAGGCCGCCGGCGGCCACGGCCTCACGCAGATCGTCCTGCGCGGCGGCGACTTCTCCGCCTGCAAGGCCACCAAGAAGGCCGTCGCCTCCGCCGCCAAGGCCACCAAGAAGAAGCCGCCGCGCTCGCTCTGGGGCAGCGACGACCACGGCCGCTTCGAGACCCGCGGCCGCGGCTCCGTCGCGACCGTCCGCGGCACCCACTGGCTGACCCAGGACACCTGCGCAGGGACGCTCACCCGCGTCCTCGCCGGCGCCGTGTCGGTCCGCGACCTGCACCGCGCCCGCACCGTGCTCGTCACCCACGGCCACGAGTACCTCGCGCGCCGCTGACCCCACGCCGTGGCTCCGCCCTCCCTCCCCACCACGCGCCGCCTGCCGGCCCACGCCCGCGCCGTCCTGCTGGCCGGCATGCTCGCCGCCGCCTGCGGGATCCTGGCCTGGACGACCCACGCCGCGCGCTCGCTGGAGGACACGACGGTCGCCCTGCGCTTCCAGCTGCGCCCCGCGCACGAGCCCGCGGACCTCGCCGTCGTCGGCATCGACAGCGAGACGTTCTCCGACTACGCCAAGCAGCAGCGCTGGCCCTACCCGCGCTCCTGGCACGCCCAGGTGATCGACGAGCTCCGCCGCCTCGGCGCGCGCAAGGTCATCTACGACATCCAGTTCACGGAGGCCTCGACCCCGAAGCAGGACCTCGCGCTCTACGACGCGATCGGCCGCTTCCCCGGCACGATCCTCGCGACGACCGAGACCGACGCCACCGGCCACACCAACGTCCTCGGCGGCGACGCGAACCTCGCCCGCGTCAAGGCGAAGGCCGCGATGGCGACCTTCCCGATCCTGGCCGGCGGCGAGATCGCCCGCGTCAACGCGTCGGCCGACGGCGTCCCCACGCTCGCGGTCGCCGCGGCACGCTCGCTCGGCCACCCGGTCGACCCCAAGGCCTTCGAGCACGGCGGCGCCTGGATCGACTTCCGCGGCCCGCCCGGGACGATCCCGAGCTACCACTTCTCCGACGTCCGCGACCATCGCCTGCCGGCCTCCGCGATCCGCGGCAAGGTCGTCGTCGTCGGCATGACGGCGCCGACCGAGCAGGACGTCCACCCGACGCCGACGGTCCGCAACGAGCTGATGTCCGGGCCCGAGGTCCAGGCCAACGCGCTCTGGACCGTCCTGCACGACCTGCCGCTGCGCAGCGCGCCCGGGTGGGCCGGGATCCTCGCGATCCTGCTGCTCGCGCTCGGCCCGGCGGCCGCTGCGCTGCGCCTCAAGACGCTCTCGGTCCTGACCGCGCCGGTCCTGGCGATCGCCTACCTCGGCGTCGCCTACCTCGCGTTCCTGCACGGCTGGATCGTCCCGGTCGTCGCGCCGCTCGCCGGCCTGGCGCTGAGCGCCGTCGGCACCGTGACGGCCAGCTACCTGACCGAGCGCCGCGAGCGCCAGCGCGTCGCGCGCCACAACAGCGCGCTCGAGCGCGCGGTCCGCGAGCGCACGGCCGAGCTCCACGAGACCCAGCTCGAGGTCGTCGCCCGCCTCGCCCGCGCCGCCGAGTGGCGCGACGAGGACACCGGCGCGCACGTCGAGCGGATCGGGATCCTCTGCGAGCGGCTCGCGCTCGCCGCCGGCTTCACGCCGACCGACGCCGAGACCCTGCGCCACGCGGCCGTCCTGCACGACGTCGGCAAGATCGGCGTCCCGGACCGCGTCCTGCTCAAGCCCGGCAAGCTCGACGCGGAGGAGTGGGAGATCATGAAGACCCACGCCGCGATCGGCGCCTCGATGCTCGCCAACTCGCCGTCGCCGCTGGTCCAGCTCGGCGAGGAGATCGCGCGCACGCACCACGAGCGCTGGGACGGCGCCGGCTACCCCGCGGGCCTGGCCGGCGAGGCGATCCCGCTGCCCGGCCGGATCTGCGCGATCTGCGACGTCTTCGACGCCCTGCGCTCGCGCCGCCCCTACAAGGAGGCGTGGGAGCTGGAGGACGCGATCGCCGAGATCGCCCGCCAGCGCGGCAAGCACTTCGACCCCAACCTGGTCGACCTCTTCCTGCCGATGGCGCGCGAGCTCGCGGCCGAGCTGGCCGTCGACGAGGCGGCCGTCGCGCGGCTGCGGCTCGTCTCCTAGCGGGACCCGTTCGGCCCGGTACCATCAGGTGATGCACGAGCAATTCGCCGAAGTCGGCAACGGGATCACCCTCTGCTACGAGAGCTTCGGCGATCCCTCCGCGCCGCCCGTCCTGCTCGTCATGGGCCTCGGGACCCAGATGATCGCCTGGGACACCCGCTTCTGCGAGGACCTCGCGAGCCGCGGCTTCTTCGTCACCCGCTTCGACAACCGCGACACGGGCCGCTCGACGCGGCTCGACGGCGCGCACGTCCCCGGCCTCGCGGAGATCGCGCTGCGCCGGATCCCGAACCCGGCCTACAAGCTCGCCGACATGGCGCTCGACACGGTCGGCCTGATGGACGCGCTGGAGATCGAGCGCGCGCACGTCGTCGGCGTCTCGATGGGCGGGATGATCGCCCAGACCGTCGCCGCGCGGCACCCCACGCGTACGCGCTCGCTGACCTCGATCATGTCCAACACCGGCGCGCGCTTCAGCGGCCAGCCGGCGCTCAAGACCTACCCGGTCCTGCTCGGCAAGTCGCCGGCCGACCGCGACGCGTTCATCGACCACGGCGCCAAGACGTGGGGGATCATCGGCTCGCCCGGCTTCGAGCGCGACGAGCTCGAGCTGCGCGAGATGATTGCGCTCTCCTTCGACCGCGGCGCGAGCCCGGCCGGGACCGCCCGCCAGCTCGGCGCGATCCTCGCCAGCGGCGACCGCCGCCGCGAGCTGCGCGCCGTGCAGGCGCCGACGCTCGTCATCCACGGCGAGGCCGACAAGCTCGTCGCGCCGAGCGGCGGCCGCGCGACCGCGAAGGCGATCGACGGCGCCCGCCTGGTGACGATCCCGGGCATGGGCCACGACCTGCCCCGCGGCGCCTGGGAGCGGATCATCGGCGAGATCGCCGGGCACGCCCACGGCGCCGACGTCGCCGCCGGCGACGAGCGCGCGGTCCGCGCGGCCTAGCCGCACCGGCAGGAACGCGATCGGGCCGCCGCGCCGGTCCTACACTGATCCGCGGTGAGCTTCTTCCGTCGCATGGGCGGCTCGGACGAGGGCTCCGACCCGGTCGGAGGCCTCGGTGGGCCCGAGGAGATCCGCCGCGCCGCGCGGAGCACGACGCTCGCCGTGGGCACCCTCGCCTGCCCGCGCTG
>JAOPZG010000673.1 GCA_025964215.1 Conexibacter sp. | reverse complement strand
CGCGCCGACGCGCAGGTTGCGCAGCGTCGCGGCGTCCGGCGCGCCGTCGGGTCCGGCCCCGGCGGCGAAGCGCGCGATCGCCGCGTCGGCCAGCTCGTCGACGTGCGCGGCGAGGAGATCGCGGAGGTCGACCGCGCCGACGCGCAGCGGCTCCCCGGGCTCCGATGAGGCTCGCGCCATTGGAGGGAACCTACAACTGCCGAGCAGGAGTCCACCGGGCCGCGGAGTAATCTGCGCTCGGCATGGTCCGCGTCCTGCACTGCGACGACTCCTCCTCCTTCCGGGCGCTGATCCGCGCGGAGCTGGAGGGCGACGCCGACATCGAGATCGTCGGCGAGGCGGCCGACGTCGACCGCGCCGTGCAGGTCGCCGGCGAGACTCGCCCGGACGTCGTCCTGCTCGACCTCCTCGACGTCGATCGCGACGCCGTCGGCGAGCTGCTGGCCGTCGCGCCCGCGGTCCGCGTGGTCGTGCTCAGCGGCCATTCGCGCGCGTACGGGGAGGCCCGCCGCGGCGGGGCGGACGCGTACGTCGAGAAGGACGCGCCGATCGCGGAGCTCCGCGAGACGGTGCTGCGCATCGCCGGCGGGTAGGTCTTCGCGCGATGGCCCCGCGCCCCCGCGCCACCCCGCGCCTCGACGAGTACGCCGCCAAGCGCGACTTCGCCGCGACGCCCGAGCCGGCGGGCGGGAGTCCCGGCGAGGCCGGCGATCGCCCGCGCTTCGTCATCCAGGAGCACAGCGCGACGCGCCTGCACTGGGACCTGCGCCTCGAGCACGACGGCGCGCTCGCGTCCTGGGCGATCCCCAACGGCCTGCCGTGGGCGGCCAAGGACAACCGCGTCGCGGTCCACACCGAGGACCACCCGCTCGAGTACCTCGAGTTCCACGGGGAGATCCCGAAGGGCTCGTACGGCGCGGGGACGATGACGATCTGGGACCGCGGCACCTACGAGGTGCTGAAGTGGACCGACGACAAGGTCGAGGTCGCGCTCCACGGCGAGCGGGTCAGCGGGTCCTACGCGCTCTTCCCCATCGGGCCGGATCCGAAGGACTGGATGATCCACCGCATGGGCGAGCCGGCCGCGGGCGGCTGGGTCCTGGGCCAGGAGCCGATGCCCGACCAGCTCGTCCCGATGCTCGCCAAGGCGGGCCCGGTCCCGGCCGCGCGCGAGGACGAGCAGTGGGCCTACGAGATCAAGTGGGACGGCGTGCGCGCGCTCACCTTCAGCGAGCCGGGGCGGATGCGCTTCGTGACCCGCAACGGCAACGACATCACGCCGCGCTATCCGGAGCTCGGGCGGCTGAACCGCGCGCTGTCGATGCACCGCGCGATCCTCGACGGCGAGGTGGTGGCCTTCGACGCGGAGGGCAGGCCCTCGTTCGAGGCGCTCCAGGGCCGGATGCACCTGACGCGCGACGCGCAGGTCCGGCGGCTCGCCAAGGAGAAGCCGGTCACCTACATGGCCTTCGACCTGCTGTGGCTCGACGGCCGCTCGCTGATGGACCTGCCCTACGCGGAGCGCCGCGCCGCGCTGCGCGCGCTGCTGGCCGACGGCGAGCGCTGGCAGGTCCCCGACCACGTGGTCGGCGGCGGCGCGCAGCTCCTCGCGGCCACGCGCGAGCAGGGCCTCGAGGGGATCGTCGCCAAGCGGCTGGACTCGCCCTACGAGCCGGGCCGGCGCACCGGCGCGTGGCGGAAGGTCAAGAACACCAACCGGCAGGAGCTCGTCATCGGCGGCTGGCTGCCGGGGGAGGGGCGGCGCCGGGAGCGGATCGGCGCGCTGCTGGTCGGCGCGCGCGACGAGGACGGCGACGGGCCGCTGCGCTTCGCGGGCCGCGTGGGCACGGGGTTCACGGAGGCCGAGCTCGACCGGCTCGCGGGGTTGTTGGGGCCCTTGGTCCGCGACTCGTCGCCCTTCGGGCCGCTGCCGCGCGCGGTGAAGATCCCGCGCGAGGCGGTCTGGGTCGAGCCCGAGCTGGTCTGCGAGGTCGAGTTCGTCGAGTGGACGCGCGAGGGCGTCCTGCGCGCGCCGTCCTACAAGGGGCTGCGCGACGACAAGCCGGCGGGGCTCGTGGTGCGCGAGCCGGTGGCGGGGCGGAAGGGCTCGTCGAAGGGGACCGCGGTGACCGCCGAGGTCGAGGGGCGCGAGCTGCGGCTCACGAACCTCGACAAGCCGCTCTGGCCCTCGGGGCACACCAAGGGCGACCTGATCCGCTACTACGTCGAGCTCGCCCCGATCCTGCTCCCGCACCTGCACGACCGGCCGCTGACGCTCAAGCGCTACCCCAACGGCGTCGACGGCGAGTTCTTCTATGAGAAGCAGGCGCCGGCGCACCGGCCGGACTGGGTCGCGACCGCGCCGGTGAAGCTGGAGCGCGGCAAGATCATCAACTACGTGCTGGCCGGCGACGCCGCGACGCTCGCCTGGCTCGGCAACCTCGCCGACCTCGAGCTGCACACGCCGATGCATCGCGCGGGGGCCGACGGGAAGCTCTCGCCGCCGACGATGGTCGCCTTCGACCTCGACCCGGGCGAGCCCGCCGGGCTGCTGGAGTGCTGCACGATCGCGGTCCTGCTGGAGGGCATGTTCCAGCACTTGGGGCTCGAGTCGGTGGTGAAGACCTCGGGCTCGAAGGGGATGCAGGTCTACGTCCCGTTGAACAGCCCGGGCGTGACCTACGAGCAGACCAAGGGCTTCGCCAAGGCGGTCGCCGAGCTGCTGGAGGCCGAGGCGGGCGACCTCGTGGTCTCGCGGCAGACCAAGACGCTGCGCAAGGGCAAGATCCTGGTGGACTGGAGCCAGAACGACGTCAACAAGACCACCGTGTCGGTCTACTCGCCGCGGGCGCGCGAGCGGCCGAGCGTCTCGACGCCGCTGGCGTGGGACGAGGTCCGGGCGGCGGTGGCGGCCGGGAGCGCCGACGATCTGGTCTTCGACCTCGACGCCGTGATCGCCCGCGCGCGGGAGCAGGGCGACCTCTTCGCGGACGTGCTGGCGGTGGTGCAGGACCTGCCAGCCAGCTGAGGGCTGGAGGGCAGGAGGAGACAACCCTGTCTTGCGCGGTGTGCGAACATACGTTCGTGTCAGACGGATCCGCCTACGCCCGCTTCCAACGTGCCCTGCGCACGGGCAACCCCACGTTCATCCGCTCGGCCGCGGCGGAGCTGCCGGTCGTCCGCCTCGACGACGCGTTGCAGGTCTGCGTCCTGCTCCGCGACCGCGAGCCGGAGCGCTACGAGCGTGCCGCCGTGCGCTGGATCGGCCGCTACTGCGTCGAGCGGCCGGGGGCGACGCTCGAGGACGTCGAGCACGCGCGCGCGGCGTTCACGATCATGCGCCGCGACCCGAGCCGCGCGCTGGGGATCCTGCAGACGCTGTGCCGCTGAGGCGCTCAGGCGTCGTGCGTGGCGAGCGCCTTGGCGCTCGCGCCGG
>JAOPZG010000672.1 GCA_025964215.1 Conexibacter sp. | reverse complement strand
AGCGTCGTGACGCCGGCGCGCTCGTAGGTCGCCAGGCGCTCGTCGAGGCCGAGCGGCGTGGTCGCGATCGCGCCCGCGTCGACCAGGCCGTCGGTCACCGCGGCGACGGCGCCGAGGCGATCGCCCGCGAGCCCCTTCTCCTGGACCTCGCGCGCCGCCGCGCCATGGCCCTGGCGCTCGGCGAGCTCGACGTAGAAGTTCTTGCTCTTGGCGCCCATCGACCCGAGGTAGAAGGCGAGCCACGGCCGGACGGCGTCGCGGGCGGCGCTGAGATCCTCGTCGATCGCGAGCGGGACGACCGGCGCGATGTCGATGTCGGCCAGCGTGCGGCCCGCGGACTCCGCGCCCGCGCGCAGCGGCCCCATCAGCACCTCGGGGTCGCTCGGGTCGAGCATGAACGGCAGCCAGCCGTCGGCGATGGCGCCCGTCTGGTGGACGGCCTTCGGGCCGATCGCGCCGAGGTAGATCGGCAGCCGCTCCTGGACCGTCCGGGTCAGCAGCTTGAGCGGCTTGCCGAGGCCGAGGCCGGCCTCGCCATGTTCCATGTCCATCAGGATCGGCTCGCGGTCGAGCGCGCGCCGCACGACGTCCACGTACTCGCGCGTGCGCCCGAGGTTGCGCGTGAACGGCACGCCGTACCAGCCCTCGCTGACCTGGGGCCCGCTGAGCCCGAGCCCGAGCCGGAAGCGCCCCTCGCTGAGGACGTCGAGCGACGCGGCGGCCATCGCGGTCGCGGTCGCCCGGCGCGCCGGGATCTGCATCAGGCCGGAGCCGAGGCCGATCCGCTCGGTCTTGCCGGCCAGCAGGCCGAGCACCGAGACCGCGTCCTGCCCCCACGCCTCGGCGACCCAGGCGGAGTCCAGCCCCAGGCGGTCGGCGAGCATCGCCAGCTCGACCTGCTCGGCAGGCGTGAACCACGGCCAGTAGGCAAGGAAGACTCCCGCGCGCATCTGCCCCCGAGGGTAACGGCGGCTCAGGCGGCCAGGCGCCCGCCGACGAACTGCGTCAGCCCGGCGATCCGCTGGCGCACGTCGGCGTAGCCGCGCGCGCGGAGGCCGTCGACGAGCTCGTCGCGGTCGAAGATCCGCATGCCGCTGCGGGAGGCCGCGAGCTCCTCGACCGTCCGGCCCGCGGCCGACTGCAGGCGGCAGCTCGTGAAGATCGCGATCCGGCCGCCCGCCGTCAGCACGCGCGTCATGTGGTCGAGCGCGGTCTCGGGATCCGCGAAGAGGTTCAGCGCGGCGAAGCAGCAGACGGCGTCGAAGCTCGCGTCGCGGAACGGGAGCCGCTCGGCGTCGCCGCGGACGTAGGCGACGGCGCCGTCCGGCGTGTCGTCGATCGCCCGCGCGAGCATCGTCGCGGAGGCATCGATCCCGACCGCCAGCCCGCCGGCGCCGACGATCTGGGCGAACTCGCGCGTGAAGTTGCCCGGTCCGCAGGCCACGTCCAGGACGCCGTCGCCGGGCGTGAGCCCGAGCAGCAGCCGCGCGATCCGGTGCTCGTCGCGCATCCCGCCGGCCAGCGCGCCCTTCAGGACGCGGCCCCACGCGGGCCGCCACCAGCGCTCGTAGACGAGCGGCAGCGCGCGCGAGCGCATCAGCCGCTGGGCGGGGCCGCCGCCACCGGTGGCGCCGTCGTGGGCGCCGCCGCCGAGCAGGTCGAGGTAGCCGGGGCGGACGTCCGGGAAGCCCGGCGCCTCGCGGACCGCGGGATCGAGCAGCGGCAGGGCGCGCGTCAGCGCGGCGGGCAGCGCGGGCTGTTCACGCGCCGCCGCCATCCGCGGTCAGTGGGGGCTGGTGTCCGGCGCCGGGGACTCGCTGCCCGGGCCGCCGATGGCGCCGTGGTCGGTGACCGAGCGCAGCGTGCGCATGCCGGCCTCGGCGTGGTGGCCGCGCGTCTCGCCGTCGAAGCCGAGCGCGGTGAGGCGCGCGATCTCCTGCTCGCCGAGGCGGCGGGCGGGGTGGTCGGCGGCCAGCGGGTCGATCAGCCGCGCGATGCGGTTGCGCAGCTGGAGGGCGAAGTGGGGCGTGGACGCGCCCATGAGCTGGCGGACGTCGTCGACGGTGACGTCGCGGTTGAGGCGGTCGGGGCTCTCGGCCTGGCTCATGGTGTGGGGGTTCCGCTCGCGCGTTCGTTGACGGGGACGATCTCGAGGAGAGCGTCGATCTGCGACTGGACGGCGGTCGAGAACGCTCCCTCGTCGCCGATGATCCAGCCGTGATTGTAGACCCCGCGCACGGGATCCCTCGTGTAGCCGGGCTGCACGTCGAGCAGGTAGCCGCTCAGCGCGGTCGGCAGCTTGGCCGCGTCGTCGGTGACCAGCAGCGGGCCGTAGGTGCCGCTGGCCGAGAGCGGCGCGGCGGCGGCCGCGTCGCCGGGGCGCTTCGTGTCGGCGAAGACGAAGCCGTGGCCCGGGTCGACGACGCCCCAGCCGAACGCGCCGTCGACGAAGCGCGCGAAGGCGACCGAGGACGCCGCGGGCGTCGCGCCGGTGATGCGCGTCACGCTGCCGAGCTTCTTGAGCTGCGCCATCGCCTTCTCGCCGACCGCGCTGGCCGGCCCGAGCACGTAGATCTTCGGCTGCTGGTGCGCGGCGATCGCGGCGCGCGTGTCCTCGGGGATGCCGTCGCGGTTGGCGAAGAGGATCGGGTCGCCGGCCTTGGCCGCCCAGGCGGCGGCAGGCATCGCGTATGCGGGCGCGTCGGCGCCGACGACCACGACGCGATCGCTCGTCGTCCCGTGCGCCGCGGCCTGGAAGGCGTCGATGGCGCGGGCGAGCGCGAAGGCGCCGTCGCCGCGCAGGTCGGTGGTCTTGGTGCCCTCGAGCTCCGGGACGTTCCCGACGCGGATGACCTGCGCGCCGCCGGCGTCCTTGGAGCCGGTCGGCGCGAGCGCGGCGAGCGCGTTCTGCGTCGCGGGCGGCAGCTTGCCGGCGCCGTGGGCGAAGAGCAGGGGCGCGCGGATCGGCGCGCTCATGAGGACCGAGGCGGCGAGGCCGACGCGCCAGTCGGAGTCGTCGGCGAGCACGACGGCCTGCGGGCGCGTGATGCGCGAGCCGCCCGTGTAGACGGCGCGCGCGGCGGCGGCGGCGTCGGCGATCGGGTCCGCGCCGCCGATCCGGGTCGTGTTCTTGGTGGCGAACGTCGGGAAGCCGAGGTCCTGCGCGGCGGTCGTCTCGGTGCCCTTGGCGCCGGTGGTCGGCGTGGTGGCCGGCCGCCCGTCGTTGGTGCCGTCGTCCTTGGAGCCGCGGCCGCAGCCGGCCGCGAGAAGCGCGACGAGCAGCACCGCGACGGCGATTCGCGCGAGACGCATGGCCCGGCAGGCTACGTCCTCGGTCCGTCGGCACGCGCCGCTGGGAGATTCCGGGTGCAACCTGCCTTGCGGGACGTGGATGTGCATCTTTCCGCCCCGTCGTGTAGGTTTCCCCCACGCCGAACCTCGGGTGAGGAGCTCGAGGGCGGGGGACCCAGGTTGTTTGGGGCGAATCACACGGTCATCCGTGAGAAGCGCAGGCTCTTTCCGCGCTAGCCCGTCAGCTAACCCCGTAGGCCGACGAAAGAGGACTCGACCTTGCGGGCATCTGCCCTTGTGCTGACGATCGTTGGACTGCTGGTAGCCGCTCCCGTGGCTACGGCGCAGACGACGACCGGCGGAACAGACCCCAGCAGCACCGTTCCGGCCTCGGTGACCACGCCGGGCGACAACGGCGGCGCCGCCTACGGCGCGCCGAACCCCGCGACGACGCAGCTCACGCCCGAGCAGACCGCGACCATCCTGCCGACCGGCTACGCCGCCGCGCCCGTCTCGGCGCCGCAGGAGGTCAAGGACGCGATCGCCTCGGCCAACGAGATCATCGGCAAGCCCTACGTCTACGGCGGCGGGCACAACGCCAAGTTCCTCTCGCGCGGCTACGACTGCTCCGGCACCGTCTCCTACGCCCTGCACGGCGCCGACCTGCTCGACAGCCCGCTCGACTCCTCGTCCTTCATGAAGTGGGGCGCCAAGGGCCCCGGCACCTGGTTCACGATCTACACGAACCCGGGCCACGCCTTCATGATCGTCGCCGGACTGCGCCTCGACACGAGCGCGGCGGGCGACCCGGGCGGCCTCAAGGGCCCCCGCTGGCGCCCGGTCCTGCGCAGCACCAAGGGCTTCACCGCCCGTCATCCCGTCGGCTTCTAGCCCGGCCGGCGCGGGTCAGGGGCTAGGCTTAGGCCGACCCCTTTTTCCGCGATCTGTACGGAGGCCCGATGCCGGGTGTGAGTGGCCGTTTCTCGACGGTCGTGAAGGCGAAGATCTCGAAGCTGCTGGACCGCGCCGAGGATCCGGCGGAGACGCTGGACTACAGCTACCAGAAGCAGCTGGAGTCGCTCCAGAACGTCAAGAAGGGCATCGCGGACGTCGTCACCGCCAAGAAGCGGCTGCAGATGCAGTCGTCCAAGCTCGAGCAGTCCGTGGTCAAGCTCGACACACAGGCGCGCCAGGCGCTCTCGCAGGGCAACGAGGAGCTCGCCCGCGTCGCGCTCGAGCGCAAGAACGTCGCGCAGACCGAGCTGCAGGGCCTCGATCAGCAGGTGA
>JAOPZG010000671.1 GCA_025964215.1 Conexibacter sp. | reverse complement strand
GCTGTTGGAGGATCTCGGGCTCTACAAACTCTAGAGCATCGTGTAGCGGCCGATGTCTAACCTATTGGTCGGAACCTTCTACGGGTGCTACATCGTCCGCCCGACCGACCGGCTGGGCATCGACGAGGAGAACCCGCGCGACACGTACCTCGGGCTCGTCATCGAGGCGCTGGGCGGCACGGTCATCGACTACGCCGGCTCGCACAAGTGCTGCGGCTTCCCGATCATCACCATGAACAAGAAGGCGTCGCTGGCGCAGGCCGGCCGCCACCTCGGCGACGCGGCCGACGCGGACGCCGACTGCCTGGTGACGCCGTGCCCGCTCTGCCACCTGAACCTGGACCTCCAGCAGCCGCTGGCCGAGCGCCAGATCGGGCGCGAGCTCAACATGCCCGTGCTGCACCTCCCGCAGCTCGTCGGCCTCGCCCTGGGGCTCGACCCCAAGGAGCTGGGCCTGCACAAGCACGTCGTCAAGCCCACCGCGGTGATCGACTGGACGACCTCGGTCGTCGCGGGCGTCGGCGCGGGCGCGGGCGACGGCGGCTGGTGAAGCTCTCGAAGTTCCTGCGTGGAGCGCCGGCGACGCGCGAGGCCGACCAGCCTCGCCGCCGCCGGCGCGCCGTGCGCCCCGACGGGCCGAAGACGATCGTGCCGGTCGATGACGCCCCGCCGCTCGCGCGCGACCTCGACGCGGCGCGCGAGCGCCTGCGCCGCAGCATCCCGCCGGTCGCCGACGAGGACTAGGCCCTACGCCGCCGCGCGGGTGCCGAGCAGCCCGCGCTCGTGCAGCAGCTCGGCGATCTGCACCGTGTTCAGCGCCGCGCCCTTGAGCAGGTTGTCGCCCACCACGAACAAGTTCAAGGCCTTGGGGTCGCCGAGGTCGAGCCGCACGCGGCCGACGGCCACGGGGTCCTTGCCGGCCCACTCGAGCGGCGTCGGCACGTCGTCGAGCTCCACGCCGTCGTGCGCGCCCATGACCTCGAGCGCCCGCTCGACCGTGACCTCGCGCGCGAACTGCGCGCGGACCTCGATCGCGTGGCCGACCATCACCGGCACGCGCACGCACGTCGGCGAGACCGCGAGCTCCGGGATCGCGAGGATCTTCCGCGACTCGTTCTGGAGCTTCATCTCCTCGTCGGTGTAGCCGTTGCCCGTGTCCTTGCCGAGCAGCGGCACGACGTTGAAGGCCAGCGGCTTGCCGAAGACGGCGGTGTCGGTCACCTTGGCGGCGGCGCTCGCGCCGGCCGTCTGCAAGGCGTAGGGGTCGGCGAGCAGCGTCGGGACCTGGGCGATCAGCTCGTCCATGCCCTTCTGCCCGGCGCCGCCGGCGGCCTGGAAGCTTGTGGCGACGATGCCGGTGAGGCCGAACTCGAGGTGCAGCGCGTGCAGCGGCGGCATGATCGCCATCGTCGTGCAGTTCGGGTTGGCGACGATGCCCTTGTTGATGTGGTCGAGCGCGTCGGGGTTGACCTCGGAGACGACCAGCGGGACGTCGGGGTCCATCCGGAACGCGGACGAGTTGTCCACCACGATCGCGCCGTGCGCGGCGAAGCGCGGGGCCCACTCCTTGGAGATGGAGCCGCCGGCGCTGAAGATCGCGACGTCGAAGCCGTCGAGGCGCGCGTCGTCGGCGAGGCCCTGGACGACGAGGCCGTCGTCCAGCTCGCGGCCCGCGGAGCGCTCGCTCGCGAACGGGACGATCTCGGCGGCGGGATACGCGCGGTCGCGCAGCAGGCGGCGCATCTCGGTCCCGACGGCGCCCGTGGCGCCGACGACGGCGACGCGGTAGCGGGTCATGAGGCGAACCTCATGACCGGTTCGTTGTGGTACATCTTCATGAGGCGAATTCCCCGAACGGCTGCTCCGGGCGGATCGTGTCCGCCCCCGACAGGTCGAAGGCCGTGTGCAGCGCCTTGACCGCGGTCTCGACGTCCTCGACCGGCACGACGCAGGAGATCCGGATCGGCGACGTGGAGATCATCTCGATGTTGATGTTGTTCGCGCCGAGCACCGTGAAGACCTTCGCGGCGACGCCCGGGTGCGACTTCATCCCGGCGCCGACGATCGACACCTTGCCCATCTTCTCGTCGGCCTCGACCTCGATCCCGAGCTCGTCGGCGATCGGCTGCAGCGCGGCGCGCGCGGCGGCGGCGTCGTCCTGCGGGACCGTGAACGACAGCTCGGCCAGCGCGCCCGCGGAGCGCGGGTCGTTCTGGATGATCATGTCGATGTTGACGTTGGCGTCGGCCAGCGCCGTCGTCACGCGGCCGGCGATGCCGGGCGTGTCGGGCAGGCCGATGAGCGTCACGCGCGCCTCGCCCCGCGAGTGGGTGACGGCGGTGATGAGGGGGTTCTCCATGTCCTTGTCCTTGGCCTCTTCGTCGGAGACGACGAGGGTCCCGTTGGAGTTCTCGAAGCTCGATCGGCAGTGGATGCGCACGCCGTGGTTGCGCGCGTACTCGACGCTGCGCAGCTGCAGGACGCCGGCGCCGGAGGCGGCCATCTCGAGCATCTCGTCGAAGGTGACGACGTCGAGCTTGCGGGCGTCCGGCACGATCCGCGGGTCGGCGCTGAAGACGCCGGGGACGTCGGTGTAGATCTCGCACGCGTCGGCGCCGATCGCGGCGGCGAGGGCGACGGCGGTCGTGTCGGAGCCGCCGCGGCCGAGGGTCGTGACGTCCTTCGCGGTGCTCACGCCCTGGAAGCCGGCGACGAGGACGATGTTGTCCTGATCGAGGGCGTCGCGGATGCGATCGGCCCGGACTTCGAGGATGCGGGCCTTCGTGTGGCTCGTATCTGTGACGATGCCGGCCTGGGATCCCGTCAGCGAGATCGCCCGATGACCGAGATCGTTGATCGCCATGGCACACAGCGCACACGAAACCCGCTCCCCG
>JAOPZG010000668.1 GCA_025964215.1 Conexibacter sp. | reverse complement strand
CCGAATCGTCAGTCGATCGGCGACACGCAGGTGCAGGCCTCGGGGAAGCAAACCTCCGCGGTAGCAGCACTTCACGACGCGGAGGGGACTCCCATGCCAACTGGCACAGTCAAGTGGTTCAGCGACGAGAAGGGGTTCGGCTTCATCACCCCCGACGAGTCGGGCAAGGACCTCTTCGTGCATCACTCCGACATCGAGGCCGACGGCTTCCGCACCCTCGCCGAGGGCGCACGTGTCGAGTACAGCACCGAGGCCGGGGCCAAGGGCCCCAAGGCCGTCGGCGTCCGTCCCCTCTAGGGGGCGGCAAGCAGGACTTCGGCCGTTACGGGCGCGATGGCGGAGTGGGCCGTCGCCGTGCCCGTGGCGCGCCGAGCAGCGTGCGCATCGCGCGCCAGCCGCGCTCCGGCGCGGTCGCGTCGCGCACCAGGCGATGCGCTTGGTTGACGCCCATGGCGATGGCGTTGAGCCCGAAGGCGATGTCCTCGGGATCGCTCCCGCGCCTCAGCTCGCCGTTCGTGATGGCGATGCGCGCCTCGCGCGCCAGCACGCCCATCCACTGCTCGTGCATCGCGACGATCGCGTCGTGCACGCGGCCGGGGCGATCGTCGAACTCCGTGGACGCCGCGGCGACGAAGCAGCCGCCGGGGAAGACGTCGCGCGCCAGGTAGGAGAGCCACGCGTCGCAGATCGCGAGCAGCCGCTTGCGCCCGGGCGCGGCGCCCTGCGCCGGCTCCCAGATCTCGCGGCGGTAGATCGCGGCGGCGGCGTTCAGCGCGGCGAGCTGGAGCTCCTCCTTGGTGCCGAAGTGGCCGAGCACGCCGCCCTTGCTCAGGTCGAGGTCGTTCGCCAGGCGGCCGATCGTAAGGCCCTCGAGACCCTCGACCGAGGCGAGGTCGACCGAGCGCGCGACGATCGCGCTGCGGGTGCGGGCGGCGTCGGCGACGGAGCGGCGGGGCATCGAGCGCAAATCTTAGCGTCCGATCGGTCGCTATTGACATAGCAACCGATCGGTCGTTAAATGCCGCCCATGAAGATCACCCGCCTCGGATGGGCCGGCCTCGAGCTGGAAGCGGACGGCGCGCTCGCCGTCATCGACCTGCTGACCGACGCCGAGCCCATGGCCCAGTTCATGGGCGAGCCGCACACCGCGCTGCCGGAGCCCTCGCGCGCCGGCGCCGCCGTCCTCGCGCTCGTCACCCATCTCCATCAGGACCACACCGACCCGGACGCGATCGCCGCGGCGCTCGCCCCCGGCGGCGTGCTGCTGCGACCCGTGCCCGACGGGGGTGCGTTCCTGGAGGTCGCCGCGCAGCTCCCCGCCGAGAGGCGGCTGGTCGAGCTCGGCGTCCACCAGCGCCACGTCGCGGTCTGGGAGACCGTCGAGGTCGGGCCGTTCCGCGCGACCGCGGTCCCGGCGGTCGACGGGTTCGGCGACCCGCAGGTCTCGTGGGTCGTGGAGGCCGGCGGCGTGCGGATCTACCACGCGGGCGACACGCTCTTCCACGGCGCGTGGTGGCGCGCGCGGATGCGCGCGGGCGAGATCGACCACGCGTTCCTGCCGGTCAACGGCCCGGCCGTCGACCTCCCCCACCGCCAGCCGGGCTCGCCGCGGCCCGCGGTGATGACGCCCGCCGAGGCTGCCGCCGCGGCGCTGATCCTCGGCGCGCGCGAGGCGATCCCGATCCACTACGACACCGTCGAGAACCCGCCGACCTACACGCAGCTCGAGGACCCCGCGGGCGCGTTCCTGCGCGAGGCGGCGGCGCTCGGCGTGGCCGCGCGGGTGGTGGAGCCGGGCGCGCTGGTCAGCGCGGGCGCGCCCGTCCCGGCCTAGGCGGTTCGGGGGGCGTACCGCCCGGGCCGCCATCTGGGCGGTTCGGGGGGCGTACCCGCCGGGTACGCCCCCTCCCATGGCCACCGACGTCACCGAACGCGAAGCACGACAGGTCGCCGAGGACGCCCGCGAGGGCGAGTGGAAGCTGCCCTCCTTCGGCAAGGACCTCTTCCTCGGCAAGCTCAACCTCGACCTGATCCACCCGCAGCCGAAGCTCGACCCCGCCGCCGTGGAGAAGGGCGAGGCGTTCCTGGGTGCCTTGCGCGCCTTCCTCGCCGAGCACGTCGACCCGCTCCAGATCGAGCGCGACGCGAAGATCCCCGAGGCCGTCATCGACGGGCTCAAGGGCCTCGGCGCCCTCGGCATGAAGGTGCCGGAGGAGTACGGCGGGCTCGGCCTGTCGCAGGTGTACTACAACCGCGCGCTGACGCTCGTGGGCTCCGTGCACTCCTCGCTCGGCGCGCTGCTGAGCGCGCACCAGTCGATCGGCGTCGCCGAGCCGCTGCTGCACTTCGGCTCCGAGGAGCAGAAGCAGGAGTGGCTCCCCAAGGTCTCGCGGACCCACATCTCCGCTTTCCTGCTCACCGAGCCCGATGTCGGCTCCGACCCCGCGCGCGTCGGCACGACCGCCACGCCGACCGACGATGGCAATGGCTATGTGTTGAACGGCCGCAAGCTGTGGGCGACCAACGGCGCGATCGCCGACGTCGTCGTCGTGATGGCCAAGGTCCCCAAGAGCGACGGGCACAAGGGCGGCATCAGCGCGTTCATCCTGCCCTACGACACCGACGGCGTGTCCGTCGAGCACCGCAACGCCTTCATGGGCCTGCGCGGCATCGAGAACTCGGTGACGCTGCTCGAGGACGTCGTCGTCCCGGCCGAGAACCTGATCGGCAAGGAGGGCCAGGGCCTCAAGATCGCCCTGACCACGCTGAACACCGGGCGCCTGGCGCTGCCCGCCATCTGCCTCGGCACCACGAAGATCGCGACGAAGATCGCCCGCGAGTGGGCGGCCGAGCGCGTGCAGTGGGGCCAGGCCGTCGGCAAGCACGACGCGGTCGCGCAGAAGATCGCGTTCATCGCCGCGACCTCGTTCGGCATGGAGGCGATGCTCGACGTCGCCAGCCGCATGGCCGACGACAAGCAGCGCGACATCCGCATCGAGGCCGCCATCGGCAAGTTGTACGCCTCGGAGATGGGCTGGCAGGTCGTCGACGAGCTGATGCAGGTCCGCGGCGGCCGCGGCTACGAGACGGCCGAGTCGCTGAAGGCCCGCGGCGAGCGCCCGATCCCCGTCGAGATGCTGATGCGCGACATGCGCATCAACCGCATCTTCGAGGGCTCGACCGAGATCATGCACCTGCTCATCGCCCGCGAGGCGGTCGACCAGCACCTCGCGGTCGCCGGCGACATCCTCGAGCCGGACGTCGCCCTCGGCGACAAGGCCAAGGCCGCGGTCGAGGCGGGCAAGTTCTACACCAAGTGGTTCCCGCAGCTCGTCGTCGGCGAGGGGATGAACCCGAGCTCGTACGCGGAGTTCGGCGAGCTCGCCTCGCACCTGCGCTACGTCGAGCGGGCCTCCCGCAAGATGGCGCGCTCCACGTTCTACGCGATGGGCCGCTACCAGGCGAAGCTCGAGCGCAAGCAGTCGGTCCTGGCCCGGATCGTCGACATCGGCGCGGAGCTCTTCGCGATCTCCTCCGCCGTCGTCTACGCCCAGACGATCCAGTCCGAGCAGCCGCAGCGCGCGGCCGAGGCGATCCAGCTCGCCGACGTCTTCTGCCGCCAGGCCCGCCGCCGCGCCGACCTCCTGTTCGACGCGATCTTCGACAACGACGACGACGCGGCCTACGCCCTCGCCCAGGACGTCCTCGCCGGCAAGCTCACGTGGGACGAGGAGGGCGTGCTGGATCTGTCGGACGAGTAGCTGCTCATTGGCACAGCCGGCCCCCGGCCCGCGGGCCGGGGGCTAGGTTGCCGGGATGGCGCTGTCCGCGACGCTCCGGCATCCGCTCACGGCGCAACTCGCCCGCTACGGCATCGCCGGCGCGATCACGCTCGTGCTCGGCGCGATCGTCGTGCTGCTGCTCTCGGGCCCCGGCGGCCTCGCGATCCAGCTCGCGATCCCGCTCAGCTACCCGGTGATCGCCGTCGTCCACTTCTCGCTGCAGCGGCACTTCGTCTTCGTCGGCGGCGAGTACGCCCTGGCCGGCGGCGCCCAACTCGGGCGCTACCTGCTCGTCGCCGTCGTCGGGCACTACGGCTGCGTCGCCGGCGGGACCGCGTTCCTGCACGACGTCGCCGGCCTCGGCGACCAGCTCGCCTACCTGATCATGGTCAGCACCATGCCGATCGTCATGTTCGTCGTGATGCGGCTGCGCGTGTTCCATTGAGCCTCTCCGCGACCGATCAGCGCTCCTAATCGAAGGGGCTTGCCGCCCTGGCTCTGGCGGGCGTGCGACGGGCAGGTGTAGATGTTGGCCCATGAGCACCGCCGCGAAGCCCACGCTCGTCGAGAAGCCATGGGGCCACGAGCTGATCCTGGAGCGCAACGACCAGTTCGTCGTCAAGCGCATCTTCATCAGCGCGGGCAGCCGCTCCAGCTTGCAGTCCCACGAGCACAAGCGCGAGTGGGTCCGCGTCGAGGAGGGCACCGTCGAGGTGACGGCCGGCCCCGACGTCCACAACCTCGAGGTCCGCACCTACGGGGCCGGCACCGCCTACCGCGTCGCGCCGACCGTGATCCACCGCGTGCTCGCGGTCGAGGACGCCTACGTCCTCGAGGTCGCCTCGCCGCCCAGCGACGAGGACATCATGCGCTACGACGACGACTACGGGCGAGGTCGGTGAGCGGCGCATCCACGCTCGCACCCGCACACCGCGCAGCTGAGCCGACCCGGCCGCGGATGTCGTGGGGCTGGGTCCCCGCCGCCGTGCTGGTGGCCGGGCTCGCGGTCGCGCTGGTCGTGGTGGCGACGACGTCCAACATGCAGCTCCGGATCCTCAACCAGATCCACGCGGACGCTGCCTCGACGCACGACGTCGGCGGGACCTACGTGCAGGGCTGGATCAGCCCGCAGTTCAACCCGCTCGTGGACGGCCGGCTGCGGCTGCTCACGCCGCTGCTCACCTTCGTGTACCTGCTCTCGGCGACCGCGTTCGGCGCGTTCCTGATCGGCGCGGTCCGCGGCTCGGCGGCGTGGCCGCGGCCGGTCCGGCTGCTCGCCGGCTTCCTGCCCGGCTACCTGATGACGCTCGCGCCGCTCCAGGTCCTCTTCGCGGCGACGAGCTTCACGACGGCCTCGCGGATCGCGCTCGTCGCGGTCCCCGCACTCGCGCTGCTCACCCAGCGCCGGGCGCTGGCGGCCACCGCGACCGGCCTGCGCCACGACGGCGACTAACGGCGGCGCTGGCTGGTCGCCGCCGGCGTGGTTGGGCTGATCCTGCTGCTCGCCGTGGTCCACCATCTCCAGGCCGGCCGCTACTTCATGGTCCCGGACTCGATCTCGGACTTCCTCAACACCGCCGGCGAGCAGATGCGCGGCGTCTTCGGGACGCACCTCGCCCAGTGGGACCAGCAGTCCGACGAGTGGGTCTTCAACGCGCCGCTGATGTTCTACACCGGCAGCGGCGAGGACTACCTCTTCCCGCTCTACATCACGGAGTGCCTCGGGCTCGCCTCGTTCTCGTGCCTGATCTTCGGGGCCGTGCACAGCTTCGCCTGGCGCCGGCCGCTGCTCGCCGCGTCGCTCGCCACCGCCGCGGTGCTCGGCTCGACGCCCGCGATCTTCCCGTGGTTCCACATCTCGCTGATCGGCGGCCAGAACCCGATGCTGTGGCTCGGCCACCCGGGCCGGATGATCGGGATCATCGGGCCCTGGGTCGCGCTGCTGCTCTACGGCCGCTGGTCGGCGCGCGGCGCCGCGGCGATCCTGCTGACGACCGCGGGCCTCGCCTTCACGTCCTTCAGCGGCACGCTGTACGTCCTCGCCGCGCTCGGCTGCGCCGCCGCGTGGCAACTGCTCCGCGGCCGCGGGCGCGCGCCGGCGCTGCTCTCCGGCCGGATCCCGCGCGCGGCGATCACCGGCCTCGGCGTCGTCGCGATCCTCGT
>JAOPZG010000666.1 GCA_025964215.1 Conexibacter sp. | reverse complement strand
CTGACCGTCGCAGCCCACCCGAAGGTCGGCCGCGCGCTGCGCGACATCGACGGCGCATGGCTCGACGAGCCGGCAGCCCGCGCGCTCGGCGTGCCGGTGGGGCTGCACGCCGTCGGCGTCCCGGTCGCCGTCGCCGGCGAGGTGCTCGGGATGCTGGTGATGGTCTTCGACGAGATCGAGCCGCTCGACGACGACAACCGCCGGCTGCTCGCCGCGATCTCGGCGTCGGTCGGCTTCGCCCTCCTGCGCGACCGGCTCGTGCGCGAGCTTGCCGAGACCGTCAGCGACGGTCCAGCGAGTCCGAGCCCGGAGCGCTTCCGGCGGCCAGGCGCAGGCGCGCGACCGACTGGCGGATGAGCCGCGAGACCTGCATCTGCGAGACGCCGATGATCTCGCCGATCTCGGCCTGGGTCATGTCCTGCTCGAAGCGCAGCCGCAGGACCTCGCGCTCGCGCGGCGTGATCGTGCGCATCAGGCGCTCGATCGTCGCGCGGTCCTCGGCGAGGTCGTAGCCGTCCTCGTCGCCGCCGATCGTGTCGGCGAGCGTGTCGCCGGGCTCGGCCTCGCCCCCGCGCGGCGTGTCGAGCGAGGTCGCGTGGTAGGCGCCGGCGGCCTGGAGCGCCTCGAGCGCGACCTCCTCGCTGATGCCGAGGTGCTTGCCGAGCTCGGCGACCGTCGGCTGGCGATGGAGCTCGCGCGTGAGGTCGCCGACCGCGCGCTCGGCCTTCAGCGCCATCTCCTGGAGGTCGCGCGGCACGCGCACCGACCACGTGCGGTCGCGGAAGTGGCGCTTGATCTCGCCGAGGATCGTCGGGACGGCGTAGGAGGAGAACGCGACCTCGCGGGTCGCGTCGAAGCGGTCGATCGCCTTGACCAGGCCGAGCGAGGCGACCTGCATCAGGTCGTCGAGCGGCTCCTCGGGGCGCTGGTAGCGGCGCGCGAGCTGGCGGGCGAGCGGCAGGTAGCGCTCGACGAGCGCGTCGCGCAGCGCGGGATCCCGACCTTGGGAAAGGCGGGTGAACAGGAGGCGTTCCTCCTGGGCGCGATGGGCGTCAGGCTGCATGGACGACGTGCTGAGCGGCGGAAGAGACGAAGCACGGCGCCAGGGGCTGGGGCGCGAGGAAGGACCGCGAGGGCGGGGCGAACGGCCCTGGGTCCACGACCTAGTATAGGCGCTGTGGCCACGCAAACCGACGGTCTACGGATCCTTGCCGCCGACGAGGACGAGGCGGCGCTCGCGCGCACCTCGCAGGTCCTCGCGCAGCTCGGGCACGACGTCACCGGAACCGCCGTCGAGCTCGCCCAGGTCACCGAGGCGATCGCGCGCGAGGCGCCCGAGCTCTCGGTCGTGTTGGTGCACAACGACGACGCCCACGCGCTCGACCTGATCGAGGAGATCTCGGCCTTCGCCGACGGCCCGATCATCGCGCTGCTGGTCGAGGAGGACGCGGACTTCGTCCGCCGCGCCGCCGAGCGCGGGATCCACGCGTCGGTCCGCGACGGCGACGCGCAGGCGCTGCAGAGCGCGATCGAGATCGCGCTGCGCCGCCACGCCGACGAGCGGAGGCTGACCGAGCAGGTCCACCGGCTCGAGTCGGCGATCGAGCGCCGCGCGCTGATCGAGCGCGCCAAGGGGATCCTGATGGAGCGCCACACGATCGACGAGCGAGCCGCGTTCGACCGGCTGCGCGCGCACGCCCGCTCCAACAACCGGACCGTCGTCGACGTGTCCGCCGCGGTGACCGAAGGACATGCCCTCCTGGCTGCCGGCGGCGACGGCGCGAGCGGCTGAGTCGCGCTGCGCGGTGCATGAGCCCCGCTGGAACTGGGCACCTTGGG
This sequence comes from Conexibacter sp., assembly GCA_025964215.1. Taxonomy (GTDB): domain Bacteria; phylum Actinomycetota; class Thermoleophilia; order Solirubrobacterales; family Solirubrobacteraceae; genus Baekduia. The sequence continues at coordinate 877 of JAOPZG010000666.1, read as the reverse complement.
ACCATGATCGGAGTCCTCATCGCCATCCTCGTCGCAGCGCTCGTCTACTGGCTGTGCCTCGCCCTCGGGCTGCCCGCCATCGTCGGCATCGTCGCTGCGATCCTCGTGTTGATCAGCGGCATCGGCACCGGCGGCTACGGCCTCCGGACAGGTGGCCGCAATCGCATCTAGCGCAGCGTCCGGCGTCGAGTCCGACGTCGCCGGCGAGCGCCCCGCGTACCTCGGCGTAGCCAAGCGCGCGTTCGCCCAGTTCCGCCGCCACGAGATGACCGACGTGGCGGCGGCGCTGACCTACTACGCCATGATGTCGCTCTTCCCGGCGATCGTCCTCGGGACGTCGCTGTTCGCGTTGATCGGCGACGAGCAGACGGTGACCAACGCCGTCGACTACTTCGCGAAGCAGGGCGCCGACCCCGCCACGCAGGAGGCCATCCGCAAGGTGATGGACAAGATCGTCTCCGCCTCGGGCGGCGCGGTCTCCTTCGCGCTGGCGATCTCGGTGCTGATCGCGCTGAACGGCGCCTCGGGCGCGTTCGGCGCGGCGGGCCGCGCGCTCAACCGCGTCTACGGCGTCGAGGAGGACCGGGGCTTCGTCGACCGCAAGCTGACCGACCTCGGCGTCACGCTGCTGATCGTCGTGCTGCTGCTGGTGGTCGTGGCCGCGCTGTTCCTCGGCGGCGGCTTCGCGGAGGACCTGCTCGGGTCGATCGGCATCGGCTCGACGGCGTCGGCCGTCTGGTCGATCGCGCGCTGGCCGCTCGCGCTCGCGGCCATGATGGTGGCCTACGCGTTGATCTACTCCTACGCGCCGGACGTCGAGCCGCAGCGGCTGCGCTGGGTCACGCCGGGCGCCACCGGGGGCGTCGTGATCTGGATC
>JAOPZG010000663.1 GCA_025964215.1 Conexibacter sp. | reverse complement strand
GCCGTGCTGGCCCGGGGCGGCAACGCGATCGACGCGGCGGTGACGACGGTCTTCGCGCTGGGCGCGGCGCGGCCGCAGTCGTGCGGGATCGGCGGCGGCGGGTTCATGGTGTACCGGTCGCCCGACGGGAAGGTCCGGGCGCTCGACTTCCGCGAGGTCGCGGGCGCGGCGATGAAGGCGGACTCGCTGAGCGGGCCGGGGCTGCACAAGACGTTCACGGGGCACCTGACCGTCGGCGTGCCGGGAACGCTGGCGGGGATGGCGAGCGCGCTGGACCGCTTCGGCACGATCTCGCTCGCCGACGCGCTGGCGCCGGCGGAGCGGCTGGCGCGACTCGGGTTCAAGGTGCCGACGTCGCTGTCGGGCGCGATGGCGCGGCGGGCCAAGGACATCGCCTTGTTCCCGGCGACGGCTGCGCAGTACCTGAAGGACGGGGCTCCGTACGCGCCGGGCGACACGCTCGTCCAGCCCGACCTCGCGCGGTCGCTGCGGTTGATCATGCGCCGCGGGCCGGGCGCGCTCTACGGCGGGACGCTGGCGAAGATGATCGTGCGCGACATGCGCGCGCCGCGGCCGGCGACGCAGGACCCGGGGTTGTTGTCCGTGAAGGACTTCGCGGGGTACAAGGCGCTCTGGCGCACGCCGCTGCACACGACCTATCGCGGGCGTGACGTGTACGCCGCGCCGCCCGCGACGAGCGGCGGCCAGACGATGATCGAGATGTTGAACATCTTGGAGGGCTTCGACCTGTCGTCCTTCGGCGCGTCGAGCGCGCAGGCGATCACGGCGATCTCCGAGGCGCAGAAGATCGCGTGGGCCGACCGCGGCGCGTACCTCGCCGATCCGGCGTTCGTCAAGCAGCCGATCGCGCAGCTGGTCAGCAAGGACTACGCGGCGCGGCGGCGCGGGGAGATCGACCTCTCGAAGTCCGGGACCTTCGCGCCCGGCGTCTTCGACAGCGCGTCGTTGCGGGCCGACGGCGCGGACTTCAACCCGCACGGCTCGACCACGCACGTCTCGGTGATCGACGCCAAGGGCGGCGCCGTGTCGGTGACGTGCACGATCGAGCAGGAGTTCGGCAGCACCGTCATCGCCCCCGGCACCGGGTTCCTGCTCAACAACGAGCTCACCGACTTCTCCGGCCCCGGCACCGCCAACGAGCCCGCGCCGGGGAAGCGTCCGCGATCGTCGATCAACCCCACCATCGTGGTCCAGGGCGGCGCGCCCGTGCTGGTCGCCGGCGCCGCCGGCGGCTCCACCATCATCATGGGCCCGACCCTCGCCGTCATCGACACGGTGGACTTCGGGATGACCCTGCCCCAGGCCGTCGACGCCGAGCGCTTCGACGACCAGGGCACGTCGAAGCTGTCCATCGAAGACGGCCGCATCGCCCCATCCGTCCTCGACCAGCTCACGTCCGAGGGCTACACCCTCACCCGCCAGGGCGAGTACGGCGTCGTGCCCCGCATGCAGCTCGCCGGCCTCGCGCCCGGCCCCGCCGGCCTCGCGACCGCCGTCTCCGACTCCCGCTCGGACCGCGGGTCGCTGGCGGTGCCGACCGCCGCGCCGGCGAAATAGCCGGGGCTAGATGCCAGGTAGATGAAGCGCTATGGGCACCGGGAATCCGGTGTCCCATGAGATCTGTCGCAACTCGACGTTGCCGTGTCGACGACAAATATCCAAGGCAAACCGAACGTCCTTCTCAGGGCACAGATGACCGAGGATCACAGCCTGCAGAGAATCGCGATACGGCGCATATAGGTAGTCGGGGCCCGTCCCCGGAGGCGCGAGATTCAAGACGGCATAGCGATACTCGTGTTCAGCCTCCCAATCGGAGTCCTTGCACAGCAGGAGCGAACTCAAGTGGATGTCCTGGTGCGTGAGCCACCGATCTGTGATGTGCGTGCCGATGACTTGCCGGACGTGATCGGCGCTTACGCCGTCAGCGAGCTTTAGATCGTCGACACGCGGCGCTAACAGAGCCTGGTCAACGCTGTATCCCGGAGCTAGGAACGGCGCGAGCACCGGCCCCAGATCGAAGTTCTTCAGGTATCTACCGGTCGTCGTGTTGAACCCGCCAGGCTGATAGGTCACCGGCCCGGCCTTCAGCAGATCGGGGAAGGCATGCACCATTGAGGGCTTGAGGAGCCCGTGACGGAAGCAAAGACATGCCCCTTGTCCACGATCCCCGTACTGCTCCCACATACGTGCCCGGCCGTAGCCACGATCGCTGACAAGTGGCCCCACGTCACCCCCGAGGCTCAAGATGTACGTGTTTTTGTGTTGCAGTTGAACGAAGAGTGGCAGCGCACGTCGCACAATCGCGGACTCGCCCGGGGCGAACACGAACTCCCAAGCCTTTGTCTCCAGCGGGTCGCGCATCGTCGCGTATGGACTCAGGCGTAACTTGTGACTGGGCAAGATGTGGTTGAACGCCGCCTCGACCGTCGTGTAGTGGTAGTGGTACTGGTGGTACGGATCACGCCATGTCGGGACATCTTTGATATCGGTTGGCTGCGGCACGCGCACGATTCTCGCCTCCCGCCAAGACGACTTCACACCATGTGTCGAGCGCCCGTCCGGTAGGCTCGAAGCGAGTGTGAACACAGGGGGGCTTGCGGAAGCAGGCTGAGATAGCGTCTTCGGATCCCGGCGCTGACCCTTCGAACCTGTGGGGTAATGCCCGCGGAGGGAGCAGATGGCGACGAGGGTCGGGGCTCCGGTCGTGGAGGCTCGCGAGCTGGAAGGCGAAGTGCGGTTGCAGGGTCTCACGCGCCGGTTCGGCGAGGTGGTGGCCTTGCAGGACGTCGCGCTGCGGATCGCGCCGCGGGAGGTCGTCGCGGTCGTGGGCCCGAGCGGGTGCGGGAAGTCGACGCTGCTGGAGCTCGTGTGCGGCTTGCAGGAGCCGAGCGACGGGACCGTCCACGCCGGCCGCGCGGTGCTGATGCCCCAGCGGGACCTGCTGCTCCCCTGGCTCGACGCGCGCGACAACGCGGCGCTTCCCCTCAGGCTCGCGGGCACCAACAAGAGCGACGCCCGCGCCCAGGCCCACGCTCTGCTCACGGAGCTCGGCCTCGACGGCTTCGAGGCCTCCCGGACGTGGGAGCTCTCCGGCGGCATGCGCCAGCGCGTCGCCGTCGCGCGCACGCTCCTCTCCGGCGCGCCGATCCTCTGCCTCGACGAGCCCTTCGGCGCCCTCGACGCGATCACCCGCGCCGACGCGCAGACGTGGCTGTCGGCGATCCTGCATCGCACGCCGCGCACCGTCCTGCTCGTCACCCACGACGTCGAGGAGGCCGCGGTCCTCGCCGACCGCGTGCTCGTCCTCTCCCCGCGCCCCGGCCGGATCGTCGCCGACCTCGCGGTCGACCTGCCGCGCACCGCGACCGGTCGCGACCCGACCGACGCGCGCGTCGTCGCCGTCCGGGCCCGCGCGCTCGAGGCGCTGCGCGGGGCGATGGCCTGATGCTCGCCGCGCTCGTCGTCATCGCGCTGCTCGGCGGCTGGGAGGCCTACGCGCGCCTGGGCTCGATCGACGACTTCATCCTGCCCGCGCCCGACCAGGTCGCCGCCTCGCTCTGGGAGGATCGCGGCCTGTTGTGGGACAACCTGCTCGTCACCGCGCAGGAGGTCGTGCTCGGCCTCGCCCTCGCGCTCGCCGCCGGCGCGCTGCTCGCGCTCGCCCTCCACCGCTTCGGCCCGCTGCGCCGCGCCGTCTACCCGCTGCTCGTCGGGACGCAGGCGATCCCGATCGTCACGATCGCCCCGCTGCTCGCCGCGTGGTTCGGGTACGGCCTGCTGCCCAAGCTCGTGATCGTCGCGCTCGTCTGCTTCTTCCCCATCGTCGTCACGACGCTCGACGGCCTCGCCGCCGTCGACCCCGAGCAGCACAAGCTCCTGCGCAGCCTCGGCGCGAGCCGTGCCCAGACGTTCCGCTGGGTCGAGGCGCCCGCCGCGCTGCCCGCCGCGCTCAGCGGCGCAAAGATCGCCGTGGCCGTCGGGGGGATCGCCGCGGTCTTCGCCGAGTACGCCGGCTCCGAGAAGGGGCTCGGCCACCTGCTGCTCCAGTCGATCCCCCAGCTGGAGACCGCGCGCGCCTGGGCCGCGGTCACCGTCCTCGCCGCCCTCGCCATCTGCTGCTTCGCCCTCCTCGCCCTCGCCGAGCGCCGCCTGGCGCCATGGGCCCACCGAAAGGACCCCGACGCATGAACCGCCGCGCCGCCGCCACCGTCCTCGCCGTGCTGACCGCCGCCGTCGCGCTGTCGGCCTGCGGCTCCAAGCAGGACGTCACGACGACCGGCGGCGAGCTCGAGCGCGTCGACCTCGTCCTCGACTACCTGCCCAACGCCGATCACGCGCCGATCTACGCCGCTCAGGCGACCGGAGCGTTCAAGGCCGAGGGGCTGGACGTCCGGATCCGCACCCCCTCGGACCCCGCCGCGCCGCTCAAGCTCGTCGCCGCCGGGCAGGCCGACATCGCGATCTCCTACGAGCCCGAGCTGCTGCTCGCCCGCGACAAGGGCGCCCGCCTGGCCGCGATCGGCGCGCTCGTCCAGAAGCCGCTCACGTCCATCATCTCGCTCGGCGGCAAGGTCAAGGCGCCCAAGGACCTCAAGGGCAAGAAGGTCGGCACGGCCGGGATCCCCTACCAGTCGGCGTACCTGAAGACCATCGCGAAGGCCAACGGCGTCGACCCGGCGCAGGTCCACGAGATCAACGTGGGGTTCAACCTGATCCCGAGCATGTTGTCCAAGAAGGTCGACGCGACGCTCGGCGCGTTCTGGAACATCGAGGGCGTCCAGCTCCAGCGCCAGCACAAGAGGCCGACGATCATCCGCATGGACCAGGTCGGCGTCCCGACCTACCAGGAGCTCGTCTTCGTGGCCGACACGGACAGGTTGCAGGAGAAGGGCGTCGGCGACGTCATGCGGCGCTTCCTCCAGGCTGTCTCGCGCGGCGCGAAGGCCGTGAAGGCGGACCCGAACGTCGGCGCCGACGCGCTCGTCAAGGCCGACTCGAGCCTCGACCGCGCGACCCAGCTCGCGCAGGTCAAGGCGACGCTGCCGGTCTTCTTCCCCGACGACGCCGCCTTCCCGTTCGGCTACATGAACGCCGACGAGTGGAAGGCCTACGGGCAGTGGATGGTGGACAACGGCCTCGTGAAGCGGCTCCCAACGCCGACGTCGCTGACCAACGAGTTCCTGCCGGGCCGTGGGATCTGAGGTCCGCCACACCGTCGTCTTCGCCGACGGCGAGGGCGGTGGGAACCCGTGCCCCGTCGTCTTCGGCGCGGACGACTGGAGCACCGAGCGGATGCGGGCCGCGGCGGCGGAGCTCGGGCACGAGACGTGCTTCGTCCTCGAGCCGGAGTCGGGCGCCGATGTGCGCCTGCGCTACTTCGTCCCGAACCACGAGATGGAGATGTGCGTCCACGCGACGGTCGCGGCGACCGTGCTGCTGGCCGCCGAGGGCCGCGCGCCGGAGCGTGTGCAGACGCCGCTGGGCGTCCGCCGTGTTTGGCTGGAGGACGGCGATCGCGCGCTCGTGGAGCAGTTCCCGCCGGAGCTCGGCGCGCCGGTCGAGGACCCGAGCGCCGTGCTGGCGGCGCTCGGCGCGCGCCCGGAGGACCTCGCGCGCGAGATCGGCCCGATCCAGCCGGTCTCGACCGCGCGCGCCAAGCTGCTGGTGCCGCTCGCGAGCGAGGCGGCGCTCGACGCGCTCACTCCGGACTTCGAGACCCTCTGGGCGCTCTGCGACGCGCTCGGCGTCACCGGCCTCTACCCCTTCACGCTGGACGCGCGCGGCGCGGACGCCGCCGCCCGCCAGTTCCCCCTCCGCGCCGGCTACGACGAGGACCCCGCTACCGGCGTCGCCGCCTGCGGGCTCGGGGCGTACCTCGCGCATCACCACCAGAGCGCGGACGGCTGGCACCGGACCACGATCGCCCAGGGCCGCGCGATGGGCCGTCCGTCGCTCATCGAGGCGCACGCGTACCGCGAGGACGGACGCGTCACGGCCACGCGCGTCGGCGGCGCGGCTGCCGCCGCCTACGCCGCCGCCGCGAACCGCAGCGACGCGCCCGCGCCGCTCGCCATCCCGCCGAGCGCGTGCAGCCCGGCGAGGCCCATCCAGCCCTCGTAGGCGGAGAAGAACTCGAGGACCTCCTCCTCGGTCGCGCGCGCCGAGGGCCGCCCGCCCGCGGCCGCGCGGCCGACGAGCTTGATGTAGGCCAAGTCGCCCGCGGGCAGGACGTCGTGCCGGCCCTGGCCGTGCAGCGCCAGCACCGCGATCGTCCACGACCCCACGCCCGGGATCCGCCGCAGCCGCGCCCACGCGCGCTCGTGGTCGGCGGCGTGGAGGTCCGCGCGCCCCGAGGCGACCTCGCGCGCGGCGCGCACCAAAGCAAGCGACCGCCCAGCCGAGAGGTCGAAGGACTGCAACAACGCCGGCGACGTCGCGCCCAGGGTCGCCGCGCTCGGCAGGTCGCGCAGGACCGTCGTGCCATCCCACCCCGGAGCGCTCCGCCCCAGCTCGAACACGATCCGCCGCTCGATCGCCGCCGCGCGCTCGTACTCGATCAGCTGCTCGCAGATCGCCCACGCGAGCGCCTCGAACGGCTCCGGCCGCCGCGCGCCCCGCAGGTGCGGCCGCGCGCGCACCGACGGGCCGATCAGCGGGTCGTCGCGGAAGCGCTCGTAGAACGGCGCCAGCGACTGGTCCACGCCGAAGGCCGCGCGCAGCCGCGCGATCGCCTCCTCGCACACATCCGCCCGCGCGCCGCGCGCGCCGATCACGACGCGATCCACGGACGGCTGCGCCGCGCGCAGCACCACCGGCTCGTCCTCGACGTGCAGCAGCCGCTCCAGCACCCCGCCACGCCGCCGCGCGACGCCGTCCATCCCACCGGCGCCCGGCAGGCGGAACGGCCACGCAGGGCGGATCTCACGGCGCACTTCGATCATCGGGGGCCGCAGGCTACGCGCCCCGGCAGACGAGCGCTCGCACCGGAGCCGCTCTCAGCGGCAGACGTCGTCACTCCGCGAGCATCGCGGCGTGCGCCTTGACGACGGCCCGACCACCGTCTAGCGGCAGGCGTAGTCGGCGTTGAGAAGCGGATCGCTGCCGGGACACTCACGCCCAACCGTCACGGACCTCGTCGAGGTAGCCGGGCGGATACACGCTCTTGTCGAGGCTGCCGGCGAAGCGGGGATCGTGATCCGGTTCTTTTGAGAGATCGCGGGCATGCCACGCTCCGCGCCCTCAGTCGCGGTTCAGCAGGTGGATGTCCACCAGGAACGACCGCGACGCCCGGACGTCGCCGAGGGCCTTGCGGTCCTTGCGGCGGGAGCGGACCTGCTTCTTCGCGCGGCGGTGGCGGACGACCGCGACGGTCGCGGCGCCCGCGGCGAAGCCGGTCACGGCGACGGCGGCGGCCTGGACGGCCACCGGGCCGGCGACGGTCAG
>JAOPZG010000657.1 GCA_025964215.1 Conexibacter sp. | reverse complement strand
AGTCCGTCCACGACTGGGACGACGGCGAGCAGCTCCCGTGGCTCGAGGAGCGCGGCGTCCTGCTCGTGCGCGGCCACGGCCACCTCGCGGGCAAGCTCGTGGTCCACGTGGGGGACACCGTCCTGCGCGCGCGCCGCGCGGTCGTGATCGCGGTCGGCACCGCGCCGATGATCCCGCCGATCGACGGGCTCGCCGAGGCGAAGCCGTGGACCAACCGCGAGGCGACGGCGACAAACGAGGTCCCGTCCTCGCTCGTGGTGATCGGCGGCGGCCCCGTCGGCGTCGAGCTGGCGCAGGCCTTCGCGACGCTTGGCAGCCACGTCACGCTGCTGGAGCGCGAGTCCCACATCATGGAGCGCGACGAGCCGTTCGCCGCCGAGCAGGTGGCGGAGGGGCTGAAGGACGCTGGCGTGGATGTCCTCACCGATGTGAAGGCAGAAACGGTGACGCGCGCTGTGGACGGGCGCGTCACGGTCGTGACCTCCACGCACGGGACGCTCGAGGCCGACGAGATCCTGGTCGCCTCGGGGCGCAGGCAGCTCACGGAGGACCTCGGCCTGGAGGCCGTCGGCGTCGACGGCTCCGGCGGGCCGATCGAGGTCGGCGACGACCTGCGCGTCGCGGGCCACGACTGGCTCTACGTCGTCGGCGACGCCAACGGCAAGTCGCTGCTCACGCACGAGGGCAAGTACCAGGCGCGGATGGCCGCCGACCAGATCACCGGCGACGCCGACGCACGCATCGTCGACCACGGCCCCCCGCCGCGCGTCACCTTCACCGAGCCGCAGGTCGCGGCCGTCGGGCACACGCTCGACAGCGCGATCGCGGCCGGCCTGCGCGTGCGCGCGGTCGACGTCTCGACGCAGGGCAACGCCGGCGCGAGCTTCCACGGCAAGGGCACGGGCGGCACGTCGCGGATCGTCGTGGACGAGGACCGCGAGGTGATCGTGGGCGCGACGTTCGTCGGCGTCGACGTGGCCGAGTGGCTGCACGCGGCGACGATCGCGGTGGTGAGCAAGATCCCGCTGGACGAGCTCTGGCACGCGGTGCCGGCGTTCCCGACGCGCAGCGAGGTCTGGCTCAAGCTGCTCGAGGCGTATGGGAAGTAGGGTCCCACCCGCCCCGCGCGCCTGCCTATGAAGATCGCCTTCCTCGTCCCCGCCTACAACGAAGCCGCCACGATCGGCGAGCTGCTCGAGCAGATCGACGCGCTCGGCCTCGACCGCCAGATCGTGGTGGTCGACGACGGCTCGAAGGACGACACCGCGGCGATCGTCCGCGCCTATGCCGCCGAGCATCCCGGCGTCCTGCTGCTCCAGCAGCCCAACCGCGGCAAGGGCGCGGCGCTGCGCCACGGGATCCCGCACCTCGACGCCGACATCGTGGTCATCCAGGACGCGGACCTCGAGTACTCCCCGTCCGAGGTCCCGCACCTGATCGCGCCGATCGAGCAGGGCGTCGCCGACGTCGTCTACGGCTCGCGCCTGAGCGGCGGGCGCGCCCAGCGCGCCTACCTCTTCTGGCACCTGATGGGCAACCGCTTCCTGTCGCTGCTGACCGGCGTCCTGTTCAACACCACGTTGTCGGACATGGAGACGGGCTACAAGGCCTTCCGGACCGAGATCCTCCAGGCGCTGCCGCTGACCGAGGACCAGTTCGGGATCGAGCCCGAGATCACCGGCTGGATCTGCCGCCGCCACCTGCGGATCTACGAGGTGCCGATCTCCTACTACGGCCGCACCTACGCCGAGGGCAAGAACATCACGTGGCGCGACGGCTTCCGGGCCGTGTGGGTCCTGCTGCGCGTGCGCGTGGCGCGGGCGCGCTGAGCGGGGCGATTGCTCCGCCCCGCGGCCGGGGAGCCCGGGGGCATGAGCACGCTCACGCCCTCCAGCGACGTCGTCAGCCAGGCCGGCCGGGCCGCCCACGAGCTCGGCGTCGCCGCCCTGCTCGGCGGGAACCTCTTCGGCCGCCTCGCGCTGCACCCGTCGGTCGAGCGGATCAGCGACCCGCGCGAGCGCGGCGAGGTCGTCAACGCGGCCTGGCGCCGCTACGGCACGATCAACTCGGTGGGGTTGGTCGCGCTGACCGCGGGCTGGGTGGGCGCGCGCGCCGAGGAGGCGCGCGGCCCGGGTCGCCTCACCGCCCGCGAGCGCTCGCTGGCCCGCGTCAAGGACGGGCTCGTCGCGACCGTCTTCGTCACCGGCGTGCTGACCGCGATCGAGGGCGTCCGCTTCTCCCGCCAGGCGCCGGACGGCGCGGTCCCGCTGGCCGACGGCTCGACCCCAGACGCTTCGACCCCGCCGCGCGCGGCCCGCATGAAGCGCACGCTCAACGTCCTCGGCGCGACCGCCATCGGCGCCGAGACCGCGCTCGTCACCGTCAACGCGGCCCTCGCGCAGGAGAACTTCCGCTCCTCGCCGCTGCGCCGGCGCTTCCGCCGCTGGGGCTAGCGAGCGGGCACGGCGTCCGGTACCGTTCGCCCCCGGATGCAGCACCTCCGCCGAGTAGCGATCGCCAGCGCCCTTAGCGGCCCGTGACAGCGGGTCCGGCGACTGGCCGTCCCTGCTCGCACTCGCTCCCGGAGGTACCTCGTCATGCCGTCGCTCGCCGACGACCTGCGGACCGCGCCGACCACGTTCCGGCCGTTCCGTCCCGATCCCGTCCGACCCGCCGCCCTGCGGCGCGCCGCCGACCGCGCGCGGATCGCCGCGTGGCGGACCGTCGTCGTCACCGACGCGGCCACGCGCCTGGCGATCCGCGACGCGCACCTGCCGCACTGGAACGCGCACCTGGCCGACAGCGGCGG
>JAOPZG010000652.1 GCA_025964215.1 Conexibacter sp. | reverse complement strand
GCGGCGCGATCGCCCGTGGCCTGGAGACGATGGGCATCGCCGGGCGCCCGAACGCGATCGAGGACCTGCAGGCCGCCAGCGCGGTGGGGCAGGGGCGGCTGTTCCGGTTCTGGGACGAGCTGCTCGCCGCCCGCGGCGTCACCGCCGCGCAGGTGCTGCTGACGTTCTACGACCTCAGCCACCGCACGCACTACCTCAACGCGCGCCAGACGCTGCGGCGGCTGCTCGACTGGGGCGTCGTCCCGATCATCAACGAGAACGACACGACGGCGACCGACGAGATCTCCTTCGGCGACAACGACTTCCTCGCCGCCCAGGTCGCGATCCTCGTCGAGGCCGACCGGCTGCTGCTGCTGACCGGCGTCGACGGCGTCTACACCGCGGACCCCGGGACCGACCCCGACGCCGTGATCGTCCGCGAGATCACCGACTTCGCCTCGCTCGAGGCGCAGGCGACGATCGGCGAGTCCAAGAGCGCGCTCGGCTCCGGCGGCATGCGCTCGAAGGTCGTCGCGGCCGAGATGGCGACCGCCGCGGGGATCCCGGCCGCGATCGTCAACGGCCTGCGCCACGAGGCGCTCGGCGCGGTTCTCGCCGGGGAGACGAGCGAGGGCACGCACTTCCCGGCGCGCGCGCTCGGGATCTCCTCCTTCAAGCTCTGGCTCCGCTACGCCAAGCCCGCCGCCGGCACGGTCGTGGTCGACGCCGGCGCCGCCCGCGCGCTGCGCGACGGCGGCACCTCGCTGCTGCCCGTCGGCGTCGTCGAGGTGACCGGCGCCTTCGCGGCGGGCGACGCCGTCGAGATCCTCGGCGACGGCGGCACCCTGCTCGGCAAGGGCATCGTCACGCTCTCGGCCGGCGAGCTCCGCCGCGTCCAGGGCCTGCAGTCCGCGCAGGTCCGCGAGGTCCTCCCGCGCGCGGCCGAGGAAGCCGTGCACCGAGACTACTTCGTCCTCGCCTAGAGCGCGGCGACGACCTCCGGCGCGGATACGGTTGCGCCGTGCCTCGACCACCCACAGTGCTGCTCGGTCGGGCGCCTCAGCAGAGGCCGGGGTGCCGGTCAGCAACGCTATGACCAAGGCGATCGTCGACCGTTTCAACGATCGCTCCCACTGGAGGCAGACTTCTCAGACCCTGAACTTTGTGTGCGGAGCCTTGGTGGCGTATGACTCCGCGCAAGGTTCAGATCCCTATGCAGGCTTGGACGTTGAGCGGGTCTTCGCGGCCGTCGAGCTGCTCGCGCGACGTAAGAACCTCGAGGTAACACCATTTGTCTCTAGTTGGCACCCTGCGGTCGACGGGTGGGATCGCTCGCGCCTTCCGGGCTCCTGGGACCGCAGGTTCAAGGGCAGGCTCGACGACACCCGCCTGTCCGATCGTGCGCGTGACGAGATCGTCAAGCTGATTCGTGCGGTGACGTCGGGAGGCGAAGGGGAGATCTATCGCGACCTGATGGACGAGATGATCGCTGAGTTGGTAACGCTTCTAGCGACGACCAATAAGAGGATCTCGTATCTCGAACCATTGGTAAGGGCGGCCCACGCGTCGTCTTCGGGGCTCACGATCGTCACGTTGAACTACGACCGTTCTGTTGAGCTGGCGGGCGCAGCGTCAGGCGTAGCGGTCCATACAGGCATCGAGCAGTGGGCCGCCGACGGCAGGTGGGCGTGGCCTTCGACCGGGATTCGATTGCTCAAGGTGCACGGGTCGATCGATTGGGCCTGGGAGCAGCTCGAACGCCGAGAAGGAAAGCTCAGCCAATCCGCCGTTATGAAGCTTGGTGAGCACGAGGAGCGTAGGGGGCGGCCCGCACTAGTCTTCGGCCACGGCACCAAACTAAAGGCCGAGGGTCCGTTCTTGTCCCTGCTGGCGGAGTTCGAGGCCCAGCTCGCGCAAAGCCAAGAGCTTGTCGTCGTCGGCTATTCGTTCCGCGACGACCATGTCAACGAGGTCGTGCGTCGTTGGTTGAACGAGAGCGACACCAACAAGGTTTGCGTGATCGACCCGTGGTTCCCGGAACGCCCCACGCCACGGGCGAATGGGGGGTTTCGCGACGAGCTGCTCAGCGCTCTTGGCTCAGACGAGCGTGCGCCGGACGGTGAGGTGCGGCTGTCCATCGTTCGGAAGGCGGCATCCGTGGGACTCCTCAAGCGATTCTCGTGACCTGCGTCAGTGGCGGCTGCCCGGTTGTACCGCCGCTCCGCGGCGGTGCAAAGAACCCCCGGACAACTTGTACCCTTCGTTCATGGCCGTCTCCGTCGCCTCCGTGACCGACATCTGCCGCGCGGCGCGGGCCGCGTCGCGGCGGTTGGCGATGCTGCCGACGGCGGAGAAGGACGCGGCGCTGCTCGCGATCGCGGATGCGCTGGAGGCGCGGACGAGCGACATCCTGGAGGCCAACGCGCGGGATCTCGAGGCCGGGCGCGAGGCGGGCCTGTCGGAGGCGCTGCTGGACCGCCTCCTCCTGGACCCCGAGCGGATCGCCGCGATCGCCGCGCAGGTGCGCGACATCGCCGCGCTGCCGGATCCCGTCGGCGAGGCGATCGACGGCTTCCGGCTGCCGAATGGGCTCGACGTCGCGAAGCTGCGGACGCCGCTCGGCGTCGTCGCGGTCGTCTACGAGGCGCGGCCGAACGTCACGATCGACGCGGCGGCGCTGTGCCTGAAGTCCGGCAACGCGATCGTGCTGCGCGGCTCGTCCTCGGCCGCGCACTCCAACGCGATCCTCGCCGCGATCGCCGCCGAGCACGCGCCCGAGGGCGCGATCGGCCTGGTCGCCGGCGGCGGCCGCGAGGAGCTCGCCGAGCTGGCGACCCAGGACGAGCTCGTCGACCTGATCATCCCGCGCGGCGGCGAGGGGCTGAAGAAGGCGCTGACCGAGGTCGCGACCGTCCCGATGATCTTCGCGGCGTCCGGCAACTGCCACGTCTACGTCGACGCGGACGCCGACCTCGACATGGCGCGCGCGATCATCCTGAACGCCAAGACGCAGCGCCCCGGCGTCTGCAACGCGGCGGAGACGCTGCTCGTGCACGCGGATGTCGCAGCGCGGTTCCTCCCGCCGGCGCTCGCTGCGCTCCGCGACGCGGGCGTCGAGATCCGTGGCGACGAGCGGGTCGTCGCGATCGACCCGACCGTGAGCGCCGCCACCGACGCCGACTGGGACACCGAGTTCCTCGCGCTGACCCTCGCGGTCGGCGTCGTCGACGACGTCGCCGACGCCGTCGAGCACGTCAACCGCCACGGCTCCGGCCACTCCGAGGCGATCGTCTCCGGCAGCTACGCGGCGACGCGCGCCTTCGAGCTCGGCGTGGACGCCGCCTGCGTCTACGTCAACGCGTCCACGCGCTTCACCGACGGCGGCGAGTTCGGCTTCGGCGCCGAGATCGGCAACTCGACCCAGAAGCTCCACGCCCGCGGCCCCATCGGCCTGCGCGAGCTGTGCTCGTTCAAGTACGTCGTGCGGGGAGACGGGCACGTCCGCGGCTGAGCCGGCGGCGGTCGCGCCCGGCGACCGCATCGGGATCCTCGGCGGGACGTTCAACCCGCCGCACCTCGCGCACCTGTGGGCCGCGCAGGAGGCATACGACCAGCTCGGCCTCGACCGCGTCCTGCTGATGCCGGTCGCCACGCCGCCCCACAAGCAGGCGCCCGACGACCCCGGCCCGGACACGCGGCTCGCGCTCTGCCAGCTCGCCGCCGGCGGCGACGAGCGCCTGGCGGTGTCCGACCTCGAGGTCCGCCGCGGCGGGGCGTCCTACACGGCCGATACGCTCCGCGCACTGCATGCTTCGCACCCGGGAGTCGACCTGACGTTCATCGTCGGAGGCGACATGGCCTCCAGCCTCCCGACGTGGCGCGAGCCCGCGGAGGTGGCGGCTCTCGCACGCCTCGCCGTCGCGGAACGCCAGGGCGCGCGCCGGGCCGATATCCTGGAACGGCTGGCGACGATCCCCGGCGCCGTCGAGCGGGTCGAGTTCTTCGACCTGCCGCGCATCGACCTCTCGTCCTCGCTGGTCCGGCGGCGGGTGGCCGCCGGGCATCCAATCCGGTACCTGGTGCCCGATCCGGTCGCCGAGTACATCGCGCAGCACGGGCTCTACCGGAGCCCGGTGGGATCCCCAACATCGTCAGCATGACCTCGGAGGAAGCGTCCTCTTGCCCAGCCAAACCGTTCAGATGTCCGATCAGCAGACCCCAGAAGACCTGAGCCCCGAGCGCCTCGCGCAGCTCGCGGCGTCGTACGCCGCCGACAAGAAGGCCATCGACATCCGCGTGCTGGACCTGCGCGGCGTGTCGAGCTACACGGACTTCTTCGTCGTCTGCTCCGGCAACACCGATCGCCAGAGCAAGGCGATCCACGACGCGATCCACGAGGGCCTGAAGAAGGACCACGGGATGTACCCGCGCCGCGTCGAGGGCGTCAGCGAGTCCCGCTGGATCCTCATGGACTACTTCGACATCGTCGTCCACGTGTTCGTCCCCGAGGTCCGCGAGTTCTACCGCCTCGAGCAGCTCTGGGGCGACGTGCCGCGCCTGGACGTCGCGTTCGAGGACGTGCCGCAGCGCTAAGACCCTCCGGGGGCGTTTGTGCTCCCGGTGACAAGTTCTGCGTGGTGGGCCGCCGTAGTGTCGGCCGCGGTAACGCGGTCGACAGGAGGAGGAGCAGGTGCGGTCCAACATGCGACGGCTCATCGGAGCCGTCCTGGTCGTGTGCGCGTGCAGCGGTGGGGTCACCGCGGCGGCGCTCGCCGACAACTACGTCGCCTTGGGCGACAGCTACTCGTCGGGTACGGGGACGAGGGACTACTCGTTGAGCTCGGGCTGCCAGCGCGGCCCGTACGCCTACCCGGCGCTGATCAAGGCCGACCGGGCCGGGACGAGCCTCACGTTCGTCGCCTGCTCGGGAGCCAAGACCACCGACGTGCTCGCCAACCAGGTGCAGTCCCTGAGCACGTCCACCAACATCGTGACGATCACGATCGGCGGCAACGACGCCGGGTTCTCGAACGTCATCACGCAGTGCGCCTACCCGCTGGTCTCGTGCAACAGCGACATCACCACGGCGCAGAGCTACATCAACAACTCGTTGCCCGGCGCGCTGAACGCCGTGTACGCGCAGATCAAGGCGCGGGCGCCGAACGCGCGCGTCGTCGTCCTCGGCTACCCCCGCCTGTTCATGGGCGTGGACTGCAACGCGGGGACGTTCTTCAGCACCGACGAGATGACCAAGCTCAACGCGACGGCCGACATGATGAAGAACGTCATCTCGGCCCGGGCGGCGGCCTACGGGTTCACGTTCAAGGACGCGATCCCGTCGTTCACCGGCCACGCGGTCTGCTCGTCGACGGAGTGGCTGAACGGGCTCTCCAACCCGATCGGCGACAGCTACCACCCGAACCGCACGGGCCACAAGTCCGGCTACGAGGCGCTCGTGCGCTCCGTGATCGGCTGACCCGAGCGGGCACGCAGGACGACCTCGAGCTCGAAGCGGGCCTCGGGGTCGTCCAGCGCCGCGCCGAGCAGCTCGCGCAGGCGGGCGAGGCGGTAGCGCACGGTCTGGGGGTGGACGCGCAGCTCGGCGGCCATCCGCGGGCCGTTGCCGCGGTGGCGCAGGTAGGCGAGCAGCGTCGCCTCGAGGCGCTCGCGCGAGCGCGGCGTCAGCGCCAGCAGCGGCGCGAGGCGCAGCCGTGCGAGATCCTCGACCAGCGAGGGGTCCTCGGCGAGCAGCAGCTCCAGGAGGTGGTCGTCGGCGGCGTGGAGGCCGGCCGCG
>JAOPZG010000645.1 GCA_025964215.1 Conexibacter sp. | reverse complement strand
TCGGCGCGATGGACGCGGTCCGCACCGTGCTCGACGGCGCGCCCGCGGGCGGCGCGGAGGTCACGCTGCGCGCGCCCGGGCCGGGCGATCTCGGCTGGATCGTCGCGCGCCACGGCGCGCTCTACGAGTCGGAGTTCGGCTGGGGCGCGGGCTTCGAGGCGCTGATCGCGCGGGTGGTCGCGGACTTCGCCGAAGGCGTCACGGCGAGCGAGGAGACGCCGGAGCGCGCGTGGATCGCCGACGTCGACGGCGCGCCCGCCGGCTGCGTGCTCTGCGTCCGCGGCGACGCGCCCGGCGACGCCAAGCTGCGGCTGCTGCTGGTCGAGCCCTTCGCCCGCGGCCTCGGCGCCGGCGGCCTGCTGATCGACGCGTGCGTCGCCTTCGCCCGCGACGCCGGCTACCGCCGCCTCACGCTCTGGACCAACCACCCGCTCACCGGCGCGCGGCGCCTCTACGAGCGCCGCGGCTTCGCGCTGGTCGCCGAGGAGCCGCACGCCGACTGGGGCGTCCCGCTCACCGGGCAAGTGCTCGCACTCGAGTTGTAGGACTCGGCGCGGGCTCAGCCCGTGCCCGTGACGCGCGCCACCTCGGCGATCGACGTCCGGCCCTGCTTGACCTTCTCCAGCCCGTCGTCGCGCAGGCGGCGCATGCCGTCGCGCATCGCGACCTCCGCGATGCGGTCGGCGGGCGCGCGCTCGATCGCCAGGCGGCGGATCTCGTCGGTGATCGTCATGACCTCGTAGAGCCCGATCCGGCCCTTGTAGCCCGAGCCGCCGCAGCGCGAGCAGCCCTTGGGGTCGTAGGCCTCGAGATCGACATGCGAGCGGAAGCCGTGGTCGAGCAGCACCGCCGCCGGGATGATCGTGCGCTCCTTGCAGTGCGAGCAGAGCGTCCGGCACAGGCGCTGCGCGATGACGCAGTCGACCGCGCTCGCGACCAGGAACGGCTCGATCCCCATCTCCACCAGGCGCGTGATCGACGTCGGCGCGTCGTTGGTGTGGAGCGTGCTCAGGACGAGGTGGCCGGTCAGCGCGGCCTCGATTGCGATCTTCGCCGTCTCCGCGTCGCGGATCTCGCCGACCATGATGATGTCGGGGTCGGCGCGCATCATCGCCCGCAGGCCGTTGGCGAACGTGAGCCCGGCCTTCTTGTTGACCTGGACCTGCGTGACGCCCTCGAGCTGGTACTCGACCGGGTCCTCGATCGTGATGATGTTCTTCTCGGGCGTGTTGAGCTCGCCGACCGCCGCGTACAAGGACGTGGACTTGCCCGAGCCCGTCGGGCCGGTGACGAGCACGGCGCCGTAGGCCTGGTGGAACGCCTTGGTGAAGCGCGCCGCGTCCTCGTCGCCCATGCCGAGCTTCTCGAAGTCGAACTGGACGTTGGACTTGTCCAGGATCCGGATGACGATGTTCTCGCCGTGGATCGAGGGCAGCGTCACGACGCGCAGGTCGATGTGGCGGCCGTCGAGGCTCAGCCCGACGCGGCCGTCCTGCGGCAGGCGGCGCTCGGCGATGTCGAGGTCGCTCATGATCTTCAGGCGCGAGACGACGCCCGAGACCATCCGCCGCGGCACGGTCATCGTCTCGACGAGCACGCCGTCGATCCGGAAGCGGACGCGCATCGAGCCGTCCTCGGGCTCGAAGTGGATGTCCGAGGTGCCCTGCTCGGCGGCCTGGGCGATGATCTGGTTGACGAGCTTGATGACCGGCGCGTCGTCGGCCGACTCGCGCAGGTCGACGATCTCGCCGATCCCGTCCTCGTCGTTGGAGAGGTCGATCTCCGCCGTGGCGGCGACGTGGTCCAGGCGGGACTGGCGCGAGATCAGCGTCGCGATGTCCTCGCGTGAGGCGACCGCGACGCGGACCTCGTAGCCCGTCATCAGCGCGATGTCGTCGACCGCGAGGACGTTGGCCGGGTCGGCCATCGCGATCAGCAGGCCGCGCTCGCCGGCGAAGGAGACCGGGATCGCCTCGTAGCGCTTGGCCGCCTGCGGGGCGATCAGGTTGGCCGCCGACATGTCGACGTGGAAGACCGACAGGTCGAGGTGGTCGAGGCCGTGGCGCTCGGCGACCGCGCGGGCGTGGTTCTCCATCGACAGCGCGCCCTGGTCGAGCAGGACGGCCTCGGGCGTGGTGCCCGTCGCGCGCGCCGCCTCGACCGCCTGCTCGACGCGCGGGCGGTCGACGAAGCCGAGCTCGACGATGACGTCGGTGAGGAAGCGCGCGCTGCCGCCGCCCGTCCGCCGCGGCGGCGTGATCCCGTTCCAGTCCGGTGGACGTTCGTTCGACGCCGCGGGCGCGCCCGGGGCCGGCGCGTCAGCGACCGGTGCGCCGGGGATCGGCGGCACGGCGGTCAGATGAGTCGCTGGTTCCGGGGTCATGAGGTTCAGGAGACGTTCCGCGAGCGCTGTCTCGCATCACGTCGACAGGCGCCGCCAGGCCGGTCCAGGCCTGGAAGCTCAACGCGCCCTGGCGGACGAGGACCTCGAGGCCGTCGACCACCGCGCATCCCCGGCTGGTCGCTGCTGCGATCAGCCCGGTACCGCCGTCCCGGTAGACCAGGTCCGCCACGGTCGCGTATGTGGCGATCGCATCGGCGTCGAGCGGAAGATCCTTGAACTCCCCGTCGGCCAGTCCCACACTCGTGCAGTTGACCAACAGTTCCGCGCCGATCGGCCGATCGACGGCATCCACGCCGAGGTCGGCGGCGAGCGCGGCGGCGCGGTCGGCGCTGCGGTTCCAGACCGCGACGCGCGCGGCCCCGGCCTCGCGCAGCG
>JAOPZG010000643.1 GCA_025964215.1 Conexibacter sp. | reverse complement strand
CGACCGCGGCGCCGACGGCGAACGCGCCCGCCAGCGCGCCCGCGGTCGCGTACGAGCCGTGCTCGGCGCGGGCGAGCAGCAGCAGCGCCAGCGGGACCATCGCCTCCGGCAGCCGGCCGACGAGCGCGCAGAGGAGCATGCGCAGCGCGTACGGGCGCCGGACCAGGGCGCGGAGGTCGCTCATCGCGGACGCAGCCTACGCGAGCTAGGGTCGTGGGCCATGGCCGACGACACGCCCGAGCTGCGCGCCTCCGACGCCGACCGCGAGCAGGCGGCCGAGCTGCTGCGACGCGCCGCGGGTGACGGGCGGCTGACGGTCGAGGAGCTGGACGAGCGGCTCGCGGAGGCGTTCGGGGCCCGGACGCGCGCGGCGCTCGAGGTGCTCGTCGCCGACGTCGTGGTGCGGGATGCCGGAGGCGCCGCCCTCGGCACGCCCGCCGGCACGCTGCCCGTGGTCCCCGGCGCCGGCGGCACGAAGTGGCTCATCTCCATCATGTCGGGCCACGACCGCCGCGGGCACTGGCGCGTGGGGCCCAAGGTCATCAACTTCAACTTCTGGGGCGGCAGCGAGATCGACCTCAACGACGCCGTGCTCTCGGCGCAGCTGACCGAGATCCGCGTCATCTCGATCATGGGCGGCGCCGACGTCTACGTGCCCGAGGGCCTCGACGTCCAGGTCTCCGAGCTCGCGCTGCTGGGCGGCAACGACCTCCACCTCGGCGCGGGGCGCCCCGCGCCCGGCGGACCGACCGTGCAGCTGCGGCTGATCTCGCTGCTGGGCGGCAGCACCGTCCGCCGCGGGCGCAAGCTCACGCGCAAGGAGCGGCGCGCGCTCAAGGAGCAGCGCCGCGCCGAGCGGCGCCTGGACCGTTGAGCGGCGCTTAGCGGATGCGCGTCGGGTTCGTCGCCGACGCGAGGTACTCGCGCGGGCGCGCCGAGCCGTCCGCCGGGGCCTCGAAGACCTCTTCGCCGACGCCGTAGGCCAGGCGCTGGTCGTCGAGCCAGGCGATCTGGTCGTCGACCGAGCGGGTCTCCGGCAGCGCGGTCTCCTTGCCGGTCTTCAGGTCCAGGACGTGGAAGCGCCACTGGAACGGCGAGCCGACGCGGGCCTTGAAGCCGATCCGCGTGCCGTCGGGCGAGAGCGACGGGCACTCGACGCCGTCGCGAATCACGGTCGCCTGCTTGGTCGCCGCGTCGCCCTTGATCAGGTAGTGGTGGTCGCCCGTGCCGAGCGTCGCGTAGAACTGCGCGCCCTGACCGGTGAACGTCACGCCCCAGAAGTTGAAGTCCGCCTTGTTGATGACCTTGCCATCGAGGGTCACCTCGTAGGACTCGAGGTCGCCGAGGGACTTCCCCGAGGCGACGTCGTAGACGCGCGTGCGGGTCGAGAAGGCACCGGGGTTCGTGTAGCCGTCGCCGCCGACGAAGGTCGTCGAGGAGGCGTAGCGGCCGTCGGGGGAGACGCGGGCGCGGCTCGGCGTGCCGGGCAGCGAGAGCTTCCCGGTGACGTGCTCGTGCGCGTCGAAGATCCGGGCCTCGTAGGACGGCGTCGGCAGGCTGTGCGCGAGCGCGAGGCAGATCCCATGGCCGCCGGCGAACGCGACGCGCTCGCAGGTCAGCTTGCCGAGCTGGCGCTTGCCGCTCGCGCCGACGATCACGACGCGGCCCCAGGCCTTGGGCTGCTTGCGGTCGCGGTCGAGCGCGATCGTGTCGCCCTGGACGATCGGGACGGCGACGGCCGCCGGGCTGCCGGTGCCCGTGCTGTTGTTGACGAGCGTGATCGCGAGGTAGACGGCGATCACCGTGACGGCGAGCGCGGTGATCGCGACGAAGAGCCCGACGCGGCGCTGGCGGGTCATGTGGCTTGCGCCGCGCGCGCCCGCGGGCGGACGAGCAGGACGACCACGGTGGCGAGCAGCGCGACCGCGAGGCCGGCGGTGAAGACGATGAACGCGGTGTGGACGCCGGCCGTGGCCCAGAGCGCGCCGAAGGCGACCGAGGCGCCGAACTGCGCGAGGCCGGTCGCGGTGCCCAGCGCGGCGAGGCCGGTGCCGCGGACCGACTCGGGCACCGCGGCGGAGCCGAGCGCGGCGAGGACGCCGTCGGTCGAGGCGTAGAAGATCCCGAGGCCGACGAGCGTGGCGGGCAGCAGCAGGTCGCCGGAGGCGCCGGAGAGCAGGACGACGTAGAGCGCGAGCAGGACCAGGTTGCCGAAGGCGAAGACCTTGGCGCGGCCGATGCGGTCCGAGAGCCGGCCGGCGGGCACGGCCATGACCATGAAGATCAGCGACGTGCCGACGTAGAGCAGCGGGAAGAGG
Source organism: Conexibacter sp. (assembly GCA_025964215.1). Lineage (GTDB taxonomy): Bacteria > Actinomycetota > Thermoleophilia > Solirubrobacterales > Solirubrobacteraceae > Baekduia. The sequence continues at coordinate 1,174 of JAOPZG010000643.1, read as the reverse complement.
CTGTCGGCGAACTCGAGGCGGTCGTGGAGCTGGAGGTAGAGGAAGCCGTCGCCGATCGTGGCGAGGCCGAGCAGGAACGCGATCGCGACGAGGCCGCCGAGCGGGCCGCCACTGAGCAGGCCGCGGGCGCCGCGGAGCGTGAGGCGGCTGTCCTCGGGCACGGGCTCCGTGACGGCCGGGGCGGGGGCCTCCTCGCGGGCGGCCGCCACGCGCTCCGGGTCGCGCGCGGGGTCCTCGACGAGCAGCAGCAGGATCGCGACGCCGATCAGCGCGAAGCAGAAGGAGACGAGGAAGATCCCGTGGTACTCGTTCGGCGTCAGCGCCAGCAGGGCGAAGCCGAGCAGCGGGCCGAGCATCGCGCCGCAGGTGTCCATCGCGCGGTGCACGCCGAAGGCGGCGCCGAGCTCGGCCTCCGGGGTGCTGAGCGAGATCATCGCGTCGCGCGGCGCGGTCCGGATTCCCTTGCCGATCCGGTCGATCAGCAGGACCGCGGCGAGGCCGCCGAACGCGGTCGTCGCGAGCAGGCCGAGCTTGCAGATCGCCGAGAGGCCGTAGCCGACGCCGGCGATCTCGCGGTAGCGGCTCATGCGGTCGGCGACGAAGCCGAAGATCAGCCGGGCGAACGCGGATCCGCCCTGGTAGATGCCGTTGAGGACGCCGTAGCTCAGCGGGTTCAGGCCGAGGACCTGGACGGTGTAGAGCGGCAGGATCGCCGAGACCATCTCGGAGGAGATGTCCGTGAAGAGGCTCGTCAGGCCGAGCAGCAGCACCGTTCGGGCGACGAACGGGCGGCCGGTGTGACGGGCGGCGGCGAAGCCGCGGCGGGCGCGCAGGAGCGCGACGGAGTCCTGGACTTGGTACATGGCGGGCGGGGCGGTGGTGACCGCTCGCCGGGGACGGTAGATGCGGGGGCCGGAAAGGGGCCTGGCCGATCGGGGAGGACGGCCCGCCCGGCCTGGCCGGAGGGGTGGGGTGGACGGTTTGTCCGGGTTGCGCAAAACTCGCTGGACGCGGGCGTGCGGGCGGTATAACGTTCGGGCCCGGAGGTTGGCCTTTCATGAGCGATCCAGGACCCGCCCAGCTCGATCTGATCCGCCGCTACGCGCGAACGATGCGCGAGATGCACGCGGACGCGATGGCCGCCAGGGGGCCGAGGATCGGGGCGCGCGAGGCG
>JAOPZG010000641.1 GCA_025964215.1 Conexibacter sp. | reverse complement strand
GGGGGAGGGCGCCGCCGGCAGCTCGGCCGGCAGCAGCTCGGCGAGCACGGCGCGGTGGGTCGGCCGGGCGGCCTCCCAGCGGGCGCGGCCCTCGTCGGTGATGTGCGCGTAGATGCCGCGGCGGTCGGCCGTGCACATGGCGCGGCAGACGAAGCCGTCGCTCTCGAGCCGGCCGATGAGGCGCGACAGCGCGCTCTGGCTCAGGCACACGGCGTCGGCGAGGTCCTGCATGCGACGGCCCTCGGCGTCCTCGGTGGTCGCGAGGCGCTCCAGCACCTCGAACTCGCTGAGGCCGATGCCGTGCTCGCGCTCGAGCGCCTTGTCCAGCGCGCCGGAGACCTTGGCGTGGCACTGGGCCACCCCGCGCCACGTCTCGACGAGCGAGGTGGAATCAGGGATGGAGGACATCGCCGAGCAGTGTACCGGACCCCGAACGAAACATGCGTTCACAACTCATGCACAAGCATTCGTTGCACATGCATGTATTGTGTCGCCGATGGCCCCTCTCCCCTCCCCCCAGCACCACGTCATCGGCGAGCAGTGGAGCCGCCGGACCTGGGCGGCGCTCTTCCTCCTCTGCGGCGTCCTGTTCCTCGACGGCCTCGACATCTCGATGGTCGGCGTGGCCCTCCCCTCCATCCGCCAGGACCTGGACCTGAACACGGCCCAGCTGCAGTGGATCGTCAGCGGCTACGTCCTCGGCTACGGCGGTCTCCTGCTCCTCGGCGGCCGGACCGCCGACCTCCTCGGCCGCCGCAAGGTCCTGATCGTCGGGCTGTCGGTCTTCACCGTCGCCTCGCTGCTCGGCGGCTTCGTCTCCGACCCCAACCTGCTGATCGCGACCCGCTTCCTCAAGGGCGCCAGTGCGGCGTTCACCGCGCCCGCCGGGTTGTCCTACATCACGACCACGTTCGCCGAGGGCCCGGCGCGCAACCGCGCGCTCAGCACCTACTCGGCCTTCGGCGCCAGCGGCTTCTCCTCCGGGCTGATCCTCGGCGGGCTGCTGACCGAGGCCGGCTGGCGCTACACGTTCCTGCTGCCCGTGCCGTTCGCGCTGCTGATCCTGGCGCTCGCGCCGCGGCTGCTGGCCAAGGACGCGCCGTCCGAGCGCGCACGCGGCGCCTTCGACCTCCCCGGCGCCGTGACGATCACCGCCGGCATGCTGCTGTTCGTCCGCACGATCGTGCGGGCCCCGGACGTCGGCTGGGCCTCGGCCACGACGATCGTCTCGTTCCTGGTGGCCTTGGGCCTGCTCGCCGCGTTCGTGGCGATCGAGCAGCGCTCGAAGCAGCCGCTCGTGCGCCTCGGGATCCTCAGCTCCGGCCACATCCGGCGCGCCAACATGGGCGCGGCGGCGATCGCGGGCGCCTACTTCGGCTTCCAGTTCATCGCCACGCTCTACCTCCAGTCCGCGCTCGGCTGGTCGGCGCTGGAGACCGCGCTGGCGTTCCTGCCGGCCGGCCTGCTCGTCGCGTTCGGCTCGACCCGCGTCGGCCCGCTGGTCAACCGCTTCGGGACGACGCCGCTGCTGATCGGCGCCTTCCTCTCCTTCGCCGTCGGCTACGCGCTGTTCCTGCGGGCCGACGTCGACCCCAACTACCTCACCGTGATCTTCCCGACGATGCTGCTGCTCGGCCTCGGCTTCGCGCTCGGGTTCCCCTCCGTGAACATGCAGGGGACGATGGGCGTCGCCGACCACGAGCAGGGCGTGGCGTCCGGGTTGATCAACACCTCGTTCCAGGTCGGCGGCGCGACGTCGCTGGCAATCGTGAGCGCGGTGATCGGCGACGGCAGCGCCAGCGGGAGCGACATCCAGTCCTTCCTGCACAACTCGCACACGGCAGTGGGAGTGGTGACCGGCATCGCAGCCCTCGGACTGGTCAGTGCCCTCAGCGGCCTGACCTTGCGCCGGCGCGCCGCGCTGGCGGCCGAGACGCTCGGCGCCTGAAGTCCCCCTGACCCCTCCCTCCCCCAGAGGCTTCGGCCCGGTCGCGCTCGGCGCGGCCGGGCCGGTCTCTAGTCTGCGCCACCCATGCCCGAACGCCGCATCGCCGTCTGCGACCTCGGATCCAACTCGTTCCGGCTCGTCGTCTTCACCGCCGCCGAGGGCTGGTGGCGGCGCACCGACGAGATCCACGAGCCGGTGCGGATCGGCGCCGGCCTCGCCGAGACCGGCCGGCTGAGCGAGGACGGCATCGCCCGCGGCCTCGCCACCGCCGAGGTCTTCGCCCACTTCTGCGCGGCGACCGGGATCACCGAGATCGACGCGGTCGCGACCTCCGCGATCCGCGACGCGACCAACGCGGAGGACTTCCTCTCGCTCGCCGCGCTGCCCGTCCGCGTGCTGAGCAAGGAGGAGGAGGCCCGCATGGGCTACCTCGCCGCGGTCAACTCCACCACCTTGGCCGACGGCGCCGTGCTCGACCTCGGCGGCGGCTCGATGCAGCTCGTCCGCGTCGCCTCGCGCCACGCGGTCGACCTCCAGTCCTGGCCGCTCGGCGCCGTCCGGATGACCGAGCGCTTCGGGCTCGGCGAGGGCGAGGCGAGCAAGAAGCAGCTCAAGGCGCTGCGCGAGCACGTCGCCGCGGAGCTGGAGGACGCGCCGTGGCTGTCGCGCTGCGGCGAGCGGATCGTCGGGATCGGCGGCACGGTCCGCAACCTCGCGACCGCGGTCCAGCGCGCGGCGGGCGTCCCGGAGCTCGGCGTCCAGGGCTTCGTGGTGGAGCACGCGGCGCTGAGCGAGCTCGTGGAGCGCCTCGCCGCGCTCACGCCCGCCGACCGCGCGAAGGTCCCGGGCATCAAGTACGCCCGCGCCGACCTGATCCTCGCGGGCGCCGTCGTCGTCGAGTCCGTCCTGGAGCTCGGCGGCTTCCCCGCGCTCGAGGTCACCGAGGCCGGACTCCGCGAGGGCGTCTTCTTCGCCCGCCACCTCGACGGCGAGCCGCCGCTCTTCGACGACGTGCGCCGCAGCTCGGTGCTCAACCTCGCCGGCCAGTACCACGTCGACCACGCGCACACCGAGCACGTGGCGAAGCTCGCGCTCGGGCTCTTCGACGACTTCGCGGCCGCCGGGCTGCACCCGGGCGACGCGCGGGAGCGCGAGCTGCTGTGGGCGGCGTGCGTGCTGCACGACATCGGGATGAGCGTCGACTACGACGACCATCACAAGCACTCGCGCTACCTGGTGTTGAACTCCGGCCTGCCGGGCTTCGACCAGCGCGAGGTCGCGATCATCGGCCAGGCCGTGCGCTTCCACCGCAAGGGGATGCCCACCAGTGGGGGCTTCGACGGGCTCCTGCGGGAGGGCGACGTCGCGGTGCTCGACCGCTGCGCGCTCTTCCTGCGCCTCGCCGAGGACCTCGAGCGCAGCCGCGACCAGGTGGTTCACGAGGTCGCGGTGCGCTGCGAGGGGGACGGCGTCCTGCTCGACCTGCACGCCGAGGGCGACGTGCGGGTCGCGCGGTGGGCCGCGAGCCGCGAGACGGAGCTGTTCCGCCGCGCGTTCTCGCGGGAGCTCACCGTGCGCGCCGCGTAGCGGCGCGAGCGACTACTTCAGGTTCAGCGTGATGGTGGCGACGCCGATCAGGAACTGGTCCTTGAAGGCGGTGACCTTGAACGTCTTGTTCAGCAGGTCGGCGGCCTCCTTGCGGAGCTTGACCTTCGTGCCGGCCAGGATCGCGTGGTTGCCGGAGACCTTGAGCGGCTTGAGGCTGCGGCCGTCGAGGGTGAACAGCGGCGCGGACTTGAGCACCGTCTTGCCGTTGGCCGACACCTTGCCGGTGAGCTCCGAGGTGCCAGGGTCGACGACGAAGTTCGTGAGCTCGACCTTGGTGCCGCCGGCGCTGAGGCTCAGGCCGCTGCCGTCGTGGCGCAGGATGCCCTGGACGTACGGGGAGATCGAGCCCGGCTTGTAGTACTTGACGTGACCGCTGGTGATCGGGAAGACGGCGCTGCCGCCCTTGGTGATCTTGGCCGAGCCGACGGCGCCGGGCGTGACCTTCAGCGAGGTCAGGGCCGAGACGAAGCCGGCGTCGAGCTTGACGGCGGTCGACTTGCCGGTGACCTTCGTCAGGTTCGCGACGGGCTTGGGCGTAGAAGCGGCCTGCGTCGCGGCGATCGTCCCGCCACCGATGGCGCCCATGGCGAGCACGGCGGTGACTGCGGTGGTGGTGCGGTTCATCTCAAGGTCCTTGCGTTGCCGGGGTTGGTGTGACCCTCCCTTCTTCGCAGAGCAGTCCGGAGCGGATCATGTTGTAGATGAAGATCGTGTTGGGCGCAGGACCGCGTGGGCGAGCTCCGCCATGCCGTCCTCGAGCCCCGTCGCGGCGGTGAAGCCGAGCACCTCGCGGGCGCGGTCGGGCGCGGCGAAGACGTGGCGCACGTCGCCGCGGCGATACGCGCCGGTGACCTCCGGCTGCGGCCCGCCCGGGATCGCGGCGGCCAGCGCGCGCGCCATGTCGCCG
>JAOPZG010000625.1 GCA_025964215.1 Conexibacter sp. | reverse complement strand
CGCCTCGCGCTGCTCGGATGCCTGACGATCGCCGTCGCGGCCTCACCGGCGGCGAGCGCCTTGGCCCACGACGGCGGCCCCGAGGTGGGGACGAGGGTGCAGCATGGGACAGGACCTCACGGGACAGGGGCGCGCGTTCCATCGCGGCGCCGAGACGCGCGACCGTACCCGGAACGCGAGGCCGCGCGCAACCCCTGCGATCATCCGAGCGGAGAGAGAGGGATTCGAACCCTCGGTGGACCGTAAAGCCCACACACGATTTCCAGTCGTGCCCGTTCAGCCGCTCCGGCACCTCTCCTGGGGAGGGGCGAGGATAGCGATCGGGAGCGGGTCAGACCTGCCAGGCGCCGTCGACGAGGACGGGGGTCTCGGTGCCGGTGGCGTCGAGGCCGAGGACGCGGACCTCCGGCGAGCCGATCATGAAGTCGACGTGGATGGTCGAGTCGTTGACCTTCGGCACGTCGGCCTCGTCCACGCACATCTCGTAGGCGTGGCCGAGCGCGATGTGGCTCGCCGCGTTCTCGTCGAGCAGGGTGTCGAAGAAGACGGTGTCGAGGGCGCCGATGCGGCCGTCGCCGTCGACCAGCGCGGCCTCGCCGAGGCGGTCGGCGTGCTCGTCGCGCGCGGCGTAGGAGCGCAGGACCTCCGCGTTCTCCTCGGCGTCGATGCGCACCGCCCGGCCGCCGCGGAACTCGACCTCGAGGCCGCGGATGATCGACCCGCCGAGCACGAGCGGCTTGGTCGCGCGCACGACGCCCTCGGCGCGCGTCGGGTCCGGCGAGGTGAAGACCTCCTCCGAGGGCAGGTTCGGCAGGTGCACGATGCCGTCGACCGTCTCGAAGCGGGCGGCCAGGAACTTCGAGGTCGGCAGCAGGCCGACGGTGAGGTCGGTCCCCGGGCCCACGAAGCGCAGCGCGTCGAAGCGGCGCTCGGTGACGCGCCCCGCGGCGCCGACCAGCGTCTCGGCGCGCGCGCTCCACGCCGCGATCGGGTCCTCGGTGTCGAGCCGGCAGACGTGCAGGATCTCCTCGCAGAGCTTCACCCACGCGTCCTCGGGGTCGAGCTCCGGGTGGACGAGCTCGGCCCACGGCCGCGTCGGGCACGGCACCGCGGTCCAGTTGGTCGTGCGCTCGTTGACGACCTTGCCGGTCTCGCGCACGGCGGGGAGCTGGTCGCGGCCGATCCGCGCCGGGTCGAGGTCGCTCAGCAGCCCCGGATGCGCCGGCCCCGTCAGGCCGATCCGCGCGGCGCGCGCCTTGCCCAGCTCGAGGATCCGCTCGCCGTACCACGGCGGCACGTAGTCGAGCGTGTCGTCGGCGGCGTACTGCAGGCGGGCGCGCTTGACGTGCAGGTCGAAGTAGCTCACGTCCACGAACTTCGCGCCGTGGCGGTAGCCCGCCGCGGCGAGCGCGCGCGTCACCGTCTCCTTGCCGATCTCCGACCCGATCGAGAGCAGCTGCCCCGGCTGGAGGTTGGCGGCGGTCTTCACCACCAGGTCGGCGAACCGCTCGAGGATCTCGGGATCGTCAAAGGCCGCACGCGTGCCGGAGCTCATGGACCCCACCCTATCGGCGGGGTGCGCAGCATTGGCGAGCGTTGGCGCCCGCGCGGGCTCAGACGTCGTCGACGATGTCCAGGACCTCGTCGAGCCCGGAGATCTCCAGCACGCGCGCGACGGCGCCGTCCGGGATCGTCCGCACGACCGTCAACGCGCCACCGTGCTCCTGGGCCGCCAGATGCGCGGCCACGATGACCCGCACCCCGGTCGAGTCCATGAACTCCAGGCCGCGGAGGTCGAGGACGGCCGAGCCGCCCTCGCGCAGGCCGGGCAGCAGCGCCGCCTCGAGCTCGGGCGCGGTGGCGAGGTCGAGCTCGCCCCGCACGGTGACCACCGCGCGGGCGTCATCCTGGACGACCGCGACGGAGAAGGGATCTGGCCTCATGCCGCTCACGGAGCGGAAGCCTAACCGGTTGCGCGCCGGTCACCCGCCTGACATCAGCTGCGCGGGCGGACGGGCGCCCAGCCACTCGCGCAGGAGGCCGTCCAGCGCCGGGCTGTTGAGGAGGTCGAAGTGGTCGTGGCCGCCGACGTGGCGGTAGCTCTCCTCCTCGAAGGCGATCGTCCGCCGCCGGCCCTCGAGCCCGTGCGCGCTGGGCGTGAGCACGAGCAGGTCGCCGATCACGCGGGCCAGCGGGTGGTCCGGGCTCTCGGTCAGCGTCGCCGCGACGACGTGGTGGCGCGCGCCCGCCAGCAGGGGGACCTCGGCACGCTCGAAGCCGCGCAGCGCGTCCGGGTCGAGCGTCTCCCACTCCGCGTCGACCAGCCGCCCGTGGCGCAGGTCCTTGATCCCGGAGCTGCGCGCGGCGAGGATCGCGGCGACCGGCCGGCCCTCGGGGAGCGTGCCGAGCGCCCAGGTCGCGAAGTGCGCGGCCTGCTCGAGCGGGGCGCCGAGGTGCGGCGTGCCGAGCGAGATGGTGGTGTCGACGAGCGACGGCCAGCGATCCTCGCGCGCCGCGGCCGCGTGCCCGGCGCTGCGGACGATCAGGCCGCCCATCGAGTGGCCGACGAGGGCGAGCCGCTCGATCGGGACCGGCCACGCGTCGACCAGCGCCTCCAGCAGCGCGGCGAGCGCGCGGCCGTTCTCGGAGACGTGGAGGCCCGAGTTGTAGCGGATGGTCACGGCCGTGCCGCCAACCTCCGGGAGCACGCGCGTCGCGTAGGTGCCGCCGCGCTCGCCCGCCCGGATCCCCCAGGCCGCGTCGCTCTCCATCAGGCCGTGGACGAAGACGACGGGGCGCGCCGTCGCGTCGGGGAACGCGGCGGCGAGGGCGTCGCGATCGGCCGGGACGTCGCGCCC
>JAOPZG010000610.1 GCA_025964215.1 Conexibacter sp. | reverse complement strand
GGCCGGCGCCGGCGTCGAGCACGGCCGGGTGGCCGCCGGCGTTGGAGAGCACGTCGCCCATCCACTGGTCCAGGTTGTCGCCGCTGGTGATGACGAGCTTCGCGCCCGCGGTCGCCTCGATGTCCTTGGGCCGCGGCTCGTAGTCGTGCGGGTCGGTGTTGGGCCTGAGGATCTGGTGGACGTCCACGGCGTCGCCGCCGATGGCCTTCACGACGTCGCCGAGCTGGGTGGTCGTGACCACCACGTCGATCGCGCCGGGCTTGCCGGACGAGGACGACGAGCCGCCGCAGCCGGCGACGGCGAGCGCGGCTGCGGCGACCAGCACCGCGGGAAGGAGGAAGCGGAGTCCCATAAGATGAGACTCATTCCTATCACATGCGGGTTCGGGCTACGCGCCGAGCATGCTGTAGCCGCCGTCGCAGATCATGTAGGACCCGGTGATGTGGTTGGCGTCGTCGGTCGCCAGGAAGAGCGCGGCGCCGGTCAGGTCCTCCGGCGGCGGGATCCGGCCCATCGGCGTGTCGCGGGTGATCTGCTCGCCGCGGCCGCGCTGGAAGTCCGGCCGCGTGAGGACCGCCTCGGTCGCCATGAAGCCCGGGGCGAACGTGTTGACGCGGACCTCGGGCGCGAGCGCCTTGGCATAGGACTTGGTGATGCCGAGCAGCCCGTACTTGCCCGCCGCGTAGATCGGCGCGCGCGGGCTTCCGCGGACGATGACGGTCGAGCCGATGTTCACGATCGCGCCGCGGCCGCGGGCCTTCATCGCGCTGCCGAACTCGTGGACCATCAACATGGTGCCCTTGATGTCGACGCCGAGGACGTGGTCGATCGTCGCCTCCGTCAGCTCGTCCCACGAGTTCTGCTCGGAGGCCATGTCGCCGACGTTGTTGACGAGGACGTCGACTTCCCCGGCCTCCGCGACCATGCGCTTGATGTCGTCCCAGAGCGAGATGTCGCCCTGGACGAGCACGGCCTCGGCACCGGCGTCGGCGACGCGCTGGGCGGTCGCCTCGGCGCCCGCCTTCGAGCTGCGGTAGTGGACGACGACGCGCGCGGCGCCCTCCTCCGCGGCCTTCACCGCGAGCTCGGCGCCGAAGCCCGTGCCCGCCCCGGTGATCATGACCGTCCTGCCGTCGAAGCGACCCATGGTCCTTGCCTTCCTGTGTCAGACGACCGTGCGGCCGCCGTCGATGTACAGCACGTGCCCGTTGACGAAGCTCGCCTGGCGGGAGGCCAGGAAGAGCACCGGGCCGACCACCTCCTCGAGCTGGCCGAAGCGGCGCGCGGGGATCAGGTCCACCAGCTTGTCGCGCTTCTCCGGGTGCTCGGCGAGGTAGGCCTGCGTCAAGTTGGTGTCCATGTACCCCGGCGCGACGGCGTTGACCGTGACGCCGTGCTCGGCGTACTCGTGGGCCATCACGCGCATGAGCTGGTTGAGCCCGCCCTTGGTCGCCGCGTACGGGCCGTGGAGCTGGTGGCCGCTGCGACCGGCGACCGAGGAGAAGAAGACGATCCGGCCGTGGCCCTGCTCGCGCATCGCGGGCGCGACGGCCTGGGCGGTCCAGAAGGCCGACGACAGGTTGATGGTGACGATCTTGTCCCAGTCGTCGTCGCCGTAGTCCTCGATGGGGCGGCGGTCGTTGATGCCGACGGCGTGGACGAAGACGTCGAGGCCGCCAAGGGCGTCGCGCGCTTCCGCGACGGCGGCGCGGCAGGCGTCGGCGCTGCGCAGGTCGGCGGTGACGCGGGCGGTGACGCCGTCGGGGGCGTTCGCGGGGTCGAGGTCGACGACGGCGACCTGGGCGCCGGCGTCGAGGAAGCCCTGGGTGAGCGCGCGGCCGATGGTGCCGGCGCCGCCGGCGATCAGCACGCGCTGGCCGGCGAGGCCGAGCCAGTCGGCGGCGCCGGCGGGCTCAGGCACGCGGGGTCTCCGGGCGGCTGGTCAGGACGTTGATGGTGACGCAGGGGCCGTCGTCCGGGACGGTCGCGGAGTGCGGGACGCCGCCGGGCAGCGCGGCGGTCTGGCCGGCGGTGAGGCGGACCGGCTCGCCGGCGACGACGAAGTCGACCGTGCCCTCGAGGACCGTGGTGACCTGGTCCTGGGGGTGCTGGTGCTCTTCCCAGCTCGAGCCCGCGCCGTAGCGGTAGAGCGTCGCGGTGAGCTGGGGCGTGTGGATGGTCGAGCCGAAGATCCCGGGCCGGACCTCGGCGAAGTCGCGCGAGGCCCAGTCGACCTTCTGCGGATCGGGGTTGCCCATGGGTGGGACTATCGCATACAGTCGTCGCGACTGCATCCACTTTGCCCAGATGGTCATCGCTTCCTCCGCCCCACCCCGCCACGCCCGCCTCACCGGTGGCGCCGCCCTCGCCCGCACGCTGCGGGCCGCCGGCGTGCGCTCGGTGTACGGCGTCCCGGCGGGGAAGCTCGCGCCGTTCCTGCGGGCGGTCGGGGAGGACGCGGCGTTGACGCACGTCGCGGTGCGCCACGAGGCCGCGGCGGCGTGGATGGCGACCGCGATCTTCCACGCGACGGGCGAGCTGGCGGTCGCCTACGGCGAGAGCGGGCCGGGGTCGCACAACCTCGTCTCGGCCCTGGGGTCGGCGCGCGCGAACGGGCTCGCCGTGCTGGTGGTGACCTCGGGCGCGCCGACGTACGCGGCGTACCCGCACGAGGGGCTCGTGATGGACGTGGACAACGGCGCGCTGTTCGCGGGCGCGACGAAGGCGAGCCTCGTGGCCCGCGACGCGGCGCGGGTGCCGGCGCTGGTGCACCGCGCGCTGCGCGCCGC
>JAOPZG010000604.1 GCA_025964215.1 Conexibacter sp. | reverse complement strand
GATCTCGCCGCCCTGGGCCTCCACCATCGCCTGCGTCTCGGCCGCGCCGTCGGGCTCGATGTCGCAGGCGACCACGCGCGCGCCCTCGCGCGCGAAGATCTTGGCCGCCTCGCGGCCCTGACCGCCGGCGGTGCCGGAGATCAGCGCCACCTTGCCCGCGAGCCGCCCGCCCTGAGCGGCCACCTAGGAGACCGCGGCCGTCAGGTCCGCGTCGGCGGTCAGCTGCAGGCGCTCGCGCAGCTCGTCGACGAGGGCGGGGATCTCGCCGGACGACCAGCCGACGCCGAAGATCGAGAAGTCCGGGCGGACCAGGATCGCCTCGATCATGTCGCGGTCCTTGGAGAACGCCTCGTAGGTCCGGTCGAGGTCGAGGATGCCGCCGGCGTCGGGGTCGTTGGTGATCATGACCGCCTTGCAGCCGATCCGATCGAGGAACGCGCGCTGCTCGTCGTCGAGCTTCTCGAGCGGGTCGAACTCGTAGCCGAGCAGGTGGAAGCCCCAGCCGACGATGTCGTCGAAGCGACCGACCTCGCCGTCGCGGCGCACGATGCCCTGCTCGATCAGGTCGCCGACGTACGGGCCCAGCTCGCCGTCCTCGCCGCGGTGCAGGACGCCGTCGAGCAGCGTCGGGTCGTCCGGCGGCGGCGGCACCTGGCCGGTGCGGAAGGCGTGGTCGCGGGCGGCGGCCTTCTCCGGGTCGCGCTCGCAGGCGACCTCGCCCAGGGCGATCGAGCCGCGGATCAGGACCTCGGCGTGCGGCGAGCGCTCCAGCTCGTAGCTGTCGAGCAGGCTGTCGTCGGAGGTCCCGCCGAGCACCAGGTCGAGCTTCCACGCGAGGTTGATCGCGTCGCGCATGCCCGAGCAGGCGCCCTGACCCAGGAACGGCGGCATCAGGTGCGCGGCGTCGCCGGCGAGCAGGACGTGGCCCTTGCGCCACTGGTCGGCCAGCTTGCCCTCGAACGGGTAGATGACCTGGCGGTAGATGCGGACCTGCTCGCGGGAGAGGCCCCACGCCTGCTGGAGGAAGTCGTAGCCGATCTCGGGCACGAGCATCGCGCTGTGGTCGTCGTCGGGGTTGACGAGGAACTCGAAGCGCATCCGGTGGCTGCCGATCGGGATGAAGGCGATCGTCCGGCCCGGGTCGCAGATCGTGATCGCCACGCCGCGGTTGAGCTTCTTCGGGATCTCGCCGATCCGCTCGCAGTCGACGCTCAGGAAGGCGTCGCGGAAGCCGAAGTCCTGGCGCGTGATGCCGGCCGCCTCGCGGACCGCGCTCTTGGCGCCGTCGGCGCCGACGAGGTAGCGCGCGCGCACCGTGCGCTCGCCGACCTCGCGGGACCCGTAGCCCAGATCGCGCTGGCGGGCGGTGACGGTGATGCCGTCGGCGTCGTCCTCGAAGGAGACGACCTCCCAGCCCTGGTTGACCTCGACGCCGCGCTCGCGGGCCGTGGCGTCCATCGTCTCCTCGACGTCGGGCTGGTAGAAGGAGATGCGTCCGGGATAGCCGCAGATGTGGAGGTCGCTCCAGTCCATCGCGGTGATCAGCTCGCCCTCGGTGTCCTCGAGCTCGTACTTGCGACACCACGACGAGACCCGGAACGCCTGGTCGACGTCGCCCGCGGCCTGGATGATCCGCGCGGTCTCGCCGTCCACCGTGCACAGCCGCGGCTGGCCGTAGAGCGTCGGGAACTTCTCGAAGACGCAGACCCTGTGCCCCTGCCGCGCCAGGAGCGAGGCCGTGGCCTGCCCCGTCGGGCCGTAGCCCGCCACCACAACATCGAAGTCGAACTGCTCGTTGCTCATGCTCCGCCTCCTCCTGTCCCTGACTGATGACCTTCATATCTATTACCATAGTTGTCTGGATAGCGCGTGAAGGAGCGATCCAGGTCGTGCACGGACGTGACGCCCAACAGCGCCAGCGTCCGGTCCAGCTCGGCGCGCAGGATCGCCAGGACGCGGCTGACGCCGGCCTCCCCGGCGGCCCCGAGGCCCCACACCCACGGTCGTGCGATCAGGCACGCGCGGGCGCCCAGCGCCAGCGCCTTGGCGACGTCGCCGCCGCGCCGGATCCCGCCGTCGATCAGCACCTCGACGCCGGTTCCGGCCAGCGCGTCGGCGATCTCCGGCAGCACCTCGAGGGTCCCGGGGAGGCCGTCGAGCTGGCGCCCGCCGTGGTTGGAGACGACGATGCCGTCGGCGCCGACCTCGGCGGCCAGCCGCGCGTCGGCGGCCGACATGATGCCCTTGATCGCCAGCGGGCCGCCCCAGCGCTCGCGGATCCGCTCCAGGCCGGCCCAGGTCTGGCGCTCGTCGAACATCGCGGTGATCCAGCCGACCGCGTCGTGGCCGCCGTACTCGGCGATGTTGGCGAGGTGGACGCCGGGGCCGCGGCGGAAGCGCAGGCCCCAGCGGACGAGCCGGTCGGGATGGACGAGCGCGTCGCGGACGTTGGTCCGCGTCAGCCGCGGGGAGGCCGTCCAGCCGTTGCGCAGGTCGCGCTCGCGCGGGCCGCCGACCGAGCAGTCGACGGTGACGATCAGCGCCGTGCAGCCCGCGGCGCGGGCGCGGTCGACGAGGTGGTCGGTCAGCCCCGGGTCGTTGGACGGGTTGAGCTGGAACCAGAGCGGGCCCTCGGTCACCGCGGCGACCTCGCCGACCGTGTAGCTGCCGGCCGTGCTGACCGCGAGCACCGTGCCCGCCGCGACGGCGGCGCGCGAGGCGGCCAGCTCGGCGTCGGGGTGCTGGAAGGCGGGCGTGCCGGTCGGGCCGAGGATCACCGGCATCGAGAGCGGCGTGCCGAGCGCGGAGGTCGAGAGGTCGCGGTCGGCGACCTCGACCAGGACCCGCGAGGAGAAGCTGACCCGCTCGAAGGCGGCGCGGTTGGCCCGCAGCGTCAGCTCGTCCTCGGCGCCCCCGTCGACGAAGTCGAAGGCCATGATCGGGGTGCGCGCGCGGGCCAGGCGGCGGATGTCGCCGACGCTGTGGGCGCGCTGCAGGGCGGGCGGCGCCGGCCGCACCAGGCCCCGCAGCAGGGCGGCGTGCTGACCACGCGACGGAGGACGGGACATATTGGGCTATTGATAGCATAAGTAAGCAGACTAAGAGAGACCTATCGGAGGAGCGAGAGATGCCCCAGCTGTTCAAGATCGACGACCCGGAGTTCTTCAAGACCGGACCCGACTCGATCGAGTGGGTCCGCGTGGGCACCGAGGCCACCGGCTCGGTGATGGCCAACTTCCCGATGGGCGACGACCCCGACGACCCGGAGGTCCCGATCGCGTCGGTCCTGTTCCTGCCGCCCGGCCACACGCTGCCGCGCCACGCGCACGACTGCTACCGCGTCGAGGTCGTCATCCGCGGCGAGCTGACGGTCGGCGACACGATCCTGCACAGCGGCGACGTCTCGGTCTCCAAGCCGGGCGAGGCCTATGGCCCCCATGTCGCCGGGCCGACCGGCGTCCTGTCGGTCGAGATCTTCTCGCGCGCGGCGGGGCTGCTGCCCGGCTTCGAGGGCGAGCTCGACGACGAGGCCCGCCACAGCATGGAGGCCTTCACCGCCGCCGTCGAGGCCTACACCGGCAGCAAGCCGGATCTGGGCTGATGCGCGCCGCGGTCTACCACGGCCGGCGCGACGTCCGCATCGAGGACGTGCCGGAGCCGAGCGTCGCCCCCGGCGAGCTCAAGCTCCGCGTCGGCTACAACGGCATCTGCGGGACCGACGTCCACGAGTTCTTCACCGGCCCGCACCTGATCCCCCACGACCACCCGCATCCGCGCACGGGCGCGGTCCTCCCGCTGGTCATCGGGCACGAGTTCGCGGGCGAGGTCGTCGACGTCGGCGACGGCGTCGAGGACTTCGCGATCGGCGACCGCGTCGCGGCCGAGCCGATCTCCAACTGCGGGACCTGCCGGCTCTGCCGGCGCGGCGCCTACAACCTCTGCACGCAGATCGCCTTCCAGGGCTCCGACGCGCTGCACGGCGGGCTGGCGGAGTACACCGTCGTCGACGCGATCAAGGCGCACCGCCTCCCCGACGGCCTCGGCCTCGACGTCGGCGCGCTGGTCGAGCCGCTCTCGGTCTCCTACCACGCGGTCCGCCACGCGGCGCCCGAGCCCGACGAGACCGTCGTCGTCTACGGCGGCGGCCCGATCGGCGTCGGCGCGTTCCTGGCGCTGCGCGCCCGCGGCGTGCAGCGCATCGTCGTCGTCGAGCCCTCGGCCGACCGCGCCGCGATCCTCACCGGCCTCGGCGCCGACATCGTGCTCGACCCCGCCGAGGAGGACGCGGCCGCCCGGATCGCGGAGCTGACCGACGGCTACGGCGCCGACGTGTCGATCGACGCCGCCGGCGTCGCCGCGTCGTTCGGTGCGGCCGTCGCCACCACCGCCAAGCAGGGCCGCGTCGTCCTCGTGGCGACGTTCCACGGCCCGGTCAGCTTCGAGCCCAACGTGCTGGTCTTCGGCGAGCGCCGGATCCTCGCCTCCTGCGGCTACCGCGGCGAGGACTACGACGCCGTCATCCGCCTGCTCGCCGCCGGCCGCTACCCGACCGACAGCTGGGTCGAGCGGATCGGGATGGAGGAGCTCGTCGTCGGCGGCTTCGAGGCGCTCCACGAGCAGCGCGCGATGAAGGTCCTGGTCGACGTCCGCGCCGGCCTCGACGGCTAGGACGCCGTCCAGCGCGGGTCGCGCTTCTCGACGAAGGCCCGGATCCCCTCGACGCGGTCGTCGCTGCGGTAGGGGTCGGGGCCGACGTCGAGGCGCAGCGCCGTCGGCACCGGCAGCTCCCAGCCCTTGAGCGCGACGTGCTTGTAGCGGCGGACGGTCAGCGGCGCGTTGGCGGCGATCGACCGAGCCAGCTCGGCGGCGGTCTCGGCCAGCGCGTCGGCGGCCACCACGCGGTTGAGCAGCCCGACCTCGTAGGCGCGCTCGGGCGTGATCGGCGTCGCCGCGTAGAGCAGCTCGAGCGCGATCGCGCGCGGGATCAGGCGCGGCAGCAGGACCGAGGCGAAGTTCGCGCCCATGCCGCGGCGCGCCTCGGGCAGCTGGAGGTAGGCGTGCGGCGCCGCGAGGCGCAGGTCGCAGGCCAGCGCGAGCTCGCAGCCGCCGCCCACCGCCGGCCCGTTGAGCACGGCGATCGTCGGCTTCGGCGTCTCCAGCACCAGCTCGAAGAGGTTGCGGCGCACGCCGGCCATCGGCCGCTCGAACGCCACCCCGGCGGCGTCGCGGGCGGCGTGCTCCTTGAGGTCGACGCCGGCGCAGAACGCGTCGGAGCCCGCGCCGGTGAGCACGATGACCGAGATGCCGTCGTCGTCGCCGAGGGCCGAGAACGCCTCGGCCAGCTCGTCCTGCAGGGCGCGGTTGAGCGCGTTGCGCCGCAGCGGCCGGTCGAGCGTCAGGCGCGCGACGCGGCCGTCGCGCACGACGGCGAGGGCGGGCTCTTCGCCCGCCCCCGCTCCGTCGGCGTCGGTCACAACCGCGTGCCCGAGGACTCCGGCGGCGGCGGCAGCGCGCTGTGCTTGGCGGTGGCGATGTTGCCGCCGTCGAGCACGATCACCTGCGCGTTGATGTGGCCCGCGTCGTCGTCGGAGAGCATCAGCGCCGTGTGGGCGAGGTCCCGCGGGACGCCGACGCGGCCGGTCGGCTGGTGCGGGATGAACGGCTGGCGCAGGTCGTCGGTGCCGACGAGGTTCGACGTCAGCGGCGTCACGATGAGCCCGGGCTCGATCGTGTTGAAGGTGACGCCCGCGGCCCCGAACTCGGGGACCAGCGACAGCATCAGGCCCTTGAGCCCCGCCTTGGTCGCCGAGTACATCGGCGTCATCGCCACGCCGGCGCTCGCCGCCGACGAGCCGATGAAGACGACGCGGCCGTGGCCGCGCTCGGCCATGCCGGGCACCAGCGCCTGCGTGATCAGGAACGGGCCGCGCAGGTTGATGCGCACGGCGGTGTCGAAGTCGTCGGGGCTGACGGCGGCCAGCGGCGTGAAGAAGAACGTGCCGGCGTTGTTGATGACGATGTCGGCCGGCCCGTAGGCCTCCTCGACCGCCGCGCGCGCCTTGGTCCCGACCTCCGGGTCGGACAGGTCGAGCTCGACGAACGTCGCCTCGCCGCCCTCGTCGCGGATCGCCTGGACGACGGCCTCGCCCTTCTCCCGCTCGCGGCCGCTGGCCACGACGCGAGCGCCGTGGCGCGCGAAGTGCCGCGCCGTCTCCTCGCCCAGCCCGGAGCTGGCCCCCGTCACCAGCGCAACGCGATTCTCGATACCCATTCAGCGCACCTCCGCCTCAGTTGGTTGACCCGGGGCCGGCGGCCCCACCAGCTCTACAAGCGTCCCGGCCACGTGGCCCGGGTCGACGAACCCGATCCGCGCCCCGCCCGCGCCCTGGCGGGCGACCGCGTCGATCGTCGCCAGCCCCGCGTCGCGCAGCTCGGCCAGCGCCACGTCGGCGTCGTCGACGGCCAGCGCGATGTGGTGGACGCCACCCTCGCCGGCGCGCAGGATCTCGGCGGCGCGGCTGTCGGGCGAGGTCGGGCACAGGAACTCGAGCGCGACGCCGCCCACCTCGACCCACAGGATCTCCGCGCCGAGCGCGGGCTCGACCACGGGCTCCCGGACCTCGGCACCGAGCACCGCGCCGAAGACGCGGCGGATCGTGACGAGGTCGTCGGTGACGATCCCGACGTGGTGGAACCCGCGGATCGCGGTCACGCCGGCGTGGCCCTCGGGACGACGCCGTCCACGGCGGGCGCCGCGGCCCGCTGGCCCAGCGCCGCGCCGCCCAGCGCCTCGCGGGCGATCAGGTAGCGGTGGATCTCGCTGGCGCCCTCGACGATCCGCGCGACGCGCAGGTCGCGGAACCAGTGCTCGAGCGGCATGTCCTTCGAGACGCCCATGCCGCCGAGGATCTGGATCGCGCGGTCGACCACGCGGAAGCCCATCTCGGTGCCGTAGAGCTTGGCGACGGACGCCTCGGTGCGCGCGTCGCGCCCCTGGTCGTGGGCCCAGGCGGCGCGCCAGGTGAGCAGGCGCGCGGCCTCGATCTCGACGAGCGAGTCGGCGATCGGAAACTGGACGCCCTGGCGCGCGGCGAGCAGCTCGCCGAAGGTCTCGCGCTGCTGGGCCCACTCGATGGCCAGCCGCACGGACTCGGTGGCGACGCCGACGGCCTGCGCGGCGTAGGCCAGGCGCCCGCGCACGAGCCACTCCTGGACCAGCGCGAAGCCCTGGCCCTCCTCGCCGATCAGGTTGGCGGCGGGGATCTCGCAGTCCTCGAGCGTCAGCTCGGTGGTCCAGTGGTTGCGCAGGACGGGCACGCTGGTCGTGCTCATGCCGGGCGTGCCGGCATCGACGACGAACGCGCTGATGCCGCTGCGCCCGGCCGCCGAGTCGGTGCGCGCGTAGACGACGCCGTAGCGGCCGTGGTCGGCGTTGGTCGCCCACATCTTGCGGCCGTTCAAGATGTAGGTGTCGCCCGAGCGCCGCGCCGTGGTGCGGATCGAGCGCGCCGGGTCCGAGCCGCCGGACGGCTCGCTGATCGCGGTGAACGACAGCCAGCCCTCGTCGATCGTCGGCCGGACGTACTCCTCGATCTGCTGCGGGCTGCCGCGGTACATGACGACCGGCGGGCTGAAGCCGAAGACGCCCGCGCCCGGATGCGGGAACGAGAAGCGGTGCTTGGTCGCCTGCTCCCAGATGACCGCCATCTCGAAGGCCGAGAGCCCGCCGCCGCCGAACTCCCTGGGCGCGTCGAGGCACCAGAAGCCGAGCTCCTTGGCCTTGGCCTGCAGGCCCGCGAGGACGTCGGCGGGCAGGTCGCGCACGGCGGGGTCCAGCGCCGACTCGGCGGTCACGATCTCGTCGCGGACGAAGTCCGCGATGACGTCGCTGAGCATCTGCAGCTCGTCGGGCAGGTCGAATCCGGAGAAGGTCATTGCGATCCTCAGTGCCCGACGTAGGTCGGCGTCCGGCGCTCGCGGAACGCCGCCAGCGCCTCGCGGGAGTCGTCGGTGGATTGGATGACGGCCATGTGCGAGGACGCGAGGTCCAGCGCCGTCGCGAGGTCGGTCTCGGCCGACTGGTACAGCGCGCGCTTGATGACGCGCGTGGCCACGGGCGGGCCCGCGGCGATCTTGTGCGCGAGCGCGTAGGTCTGCTCGAGCAGGTCGTCGTCGTCGTGGACGCGGTTGACGAGCCCGATCCGCAGCGCCTCCTCCGCGTCGACGAAGTCGCCGGTGAGGAAGAGCTCCAGCGCCTTGGCGCGGCCGACCAGGCGCGGAAGGAAGTAGAGGCCGCCGGCGCCGGGCACGAGGCCGACGCGGATGTAGCTCTCGCAGAAGCTCGCCGAGCGGCTCGCCAGCCGCAGGTCGCACATCAGCGCCATGTCCATCCCGGCGCCGACGGCCGGCCCGGAGACCGAGGCGATCAGCGGCTTGTCGAGCGCGGCGACGGCGCGCGGCACCTGCTGCACGCGGTCGTGGAGCATCGACTTGCGATCCAGCGGCGCGGTGCCGGTGGTGTCCAGCCGGCCGAGGTCGACCCCCGAGCAGAAGGCCTGCCCCTCGCCGCGGACGACGACGACGCGGATGCTGTCGTCCTCCCGCGCACGGGTCAGTGCTTCTGCCCATTGATCGATCATCTCGAGCGTGAACGCGTTCTTGCGCTCGGGCCGGTTGAGGAGGACGGTGGCGACCCCGCCGTCCTGGATGAACTCTAGATCGCTCACGTGTTCAAGTATACCAATTGTATGTATGGATAGAAGACCGGCGGCGGCCGGCCGGGCGCTCCCGCGGGAGCGCCCGGCGCGACGGCGCCACGATCACTTGGAGGAGTAGAGCTCCGCGATCTTGGGGATCTCCAGCCACTGCTTGGAGATCACCTGCCACTTGCCGTCCTTGATCTGGGCTTCCTTGATCCAGTGGTTGGCGAAGTGCGAGTCGCCCTTGCCGAACGTGAACGGGCCGCCCATGAACGGGTTCTCCACCGGCGGGAGGTTCTCGAGCGCGTCGCTGAGCGACTTGCGGGTCACGTCGCCGTTGATCGACTTGATCGCCTCGGCGATCACCAGCGCGGAGACCCAGCCGCCCTCGTGCATGTTGGTCACCCCGTTCTTGGGGTTGAGCTTGGCCACCTCGGCCTGCACGTGCTGGACGTCGGGGTTGGTGATGTCCGGCTCCATCTCCGGGTCGCTGTAGACGTTGCCGTTGCCGGCCTCGCCGAGCGTCTTGGGCAGCGACTGCACGTAGTTCGGCGCCGGCCACAGCCAGGCGATCTTGCCCGCGCCCTGGGCCTGGACGGCCTTCATCCACGGCGGCACGAGGGCGAAGTTGCCGACCAGCGCGACGGCCTCGCAGCCGGCCTTCTTGGCCTTCAGGATGTAGGACGTCGGGTCGCTCGTCGGGGCGAGCGTGTTGTCGTACAACGTCATCTTGAGCCCGGTCTCCTGCTCCCAGAGCTGACGCGCCTTCTGGAACTGGCCGGCGAAGCCGGGGAGGCGCAGCAGCTCGGCGCAGACCTTGGTCTTGCCCAGGCCCTCCTTGGAGGAGGCGAAGAACAGGTTGCCCAGCAGCGAGCCGGTCGGCCCGTTGTTGGCCATCGCGAAGACCGGCGACGTGTAGCACGCCGGGTTGACGCCGACGCCCGTGATCTTGATCTTCTGCGCGCGGTAGAACTTGTCGTTGACCGCGCAGTCGATGAAGCTCTCGTTGACCATGCCGACGACGCCGTCGCGCAGCACCAGCTGGCGCGCCGCGGTGGCCGAGGCCTGCGGGTCGCCCTTGTCGTCGACGACCTTGTAGTCGATCTTCTGGCCGCAGAGCCCGCCCTTGGCGTTGAGCTCGTTGAAGTACGCGGTCGCGCCCTCGGTGCCCTCGGCCACCGGGATCGCGCCCGTCAACCCGCCGACGCCGCCGATCTTGATCGGGCCGTCGGCCTTGCACCCGCCGCTCCCGGCGGTCGTGCTCGACCCACTGGCCGGCTTGGCGTCGGCCGAGTCCGAGGACTTGCCATCTGAACCGCATGCGGCGAGCGCCGTGGCGGACGCCACCAGCGCCACCACGATCAGCCACCGCCATGTCGGGGCGAAGAGACCCAAACGCTTCACAATGCACGCTCCTGGTAGCCGCGGCGCTCGCCGCGGATGTCTGTGTGTGGTCCGGCGAGAACCCGCCGGATGAGGCCCTCAGGTGGCCGACGGGACGTCGGCCAGCGCCTGTCCAGCGCCGAGATACGCCTCGCGCAAGCGCGCAGGGTCGGCGGCAAGGTCTTCGCACGGGCCGGAGAGGCGCACCTGCCCGCGGTTGAGCACGTGGCCCTGGTTGCC
Source organism: Conexibacter sp. (assembly GCA_025964215.1). GTDB lineage: Bacteria > Actinomycetota > Thermoleophilia > Solirubrobacterales > Solirubrobacteraceae > Baekduia. The sequence goes on along the minus strand of JAOPZG010000604.1, from coordinate 198 downwards.
GATGCTCAGCGCCAGCGCGGCGAACTGCTCGACGAGCAGCACGCCGATGCCGTCGTCGGCGAGCTGACGGTGCTCGAGAACATGACCGTCGCTGCGCGGGATGGGGGCACGGTCCGCTCCGCGCTGGAGCTCTTCCCGGAGCTCGAACCTCGCCACGACACCAAGGCGGCGTTGCTCTCAGGCGGCGAGCAACAGATG
>JAOPZG010000592.1 GCA_025964215.1 Conexibacter sp. | reverse complement strand
TCCAACGCCGTCGCGTTCTGGCTCGGCAACCCCGTGCTGAACCCGGCGGTCATCGCGTTCCTGGCGCTCGTCGCGCCGTGGTCGTGGGTCGCCACGCGCGTCGCGGTCGGGCTGCTCGTCGTCCTGGCTGTCCCGGCGCTGGTCGCGCGCTTCGCGCCGGCGCCGGCGGGCGAGGCGGTCGCGCTGGAGGACGACGCCGGGGTCGAGCCCGCGCCGTCGCTCGCCCGCTACCTCCGGGCCCTCGCGCGCCTCGCGGTCGTCCTGATCCCCGAGTACCTCGTCGTCGTCCTGCTCGTCGGCGGCCTGCGCGGCTGGCTGCTGCCGATCGGCGACGCGTCGGTCGAGCTGCCGGTCCTGATCACGCTGGCCGCGGCCGTCCTCGGCGCGCTGGTCGTCATCCCGACCGGCGGCGAGATCCCGCTGCTCGCCGGCCTCGCGGCGGCGGGCGTCGGCCGCGGGCCGATCGGCGCGCTGCTGATCGCGCTGCCGGCGATCAGCCTGCCGTCGATGGCGATGACCGGCCGCGCGCTCGGCGTCCGGGCGACGCTGACCACCGCGGGCGGCGTGATCGCCTGCGCCGTGGTGGCCGGCGGCTTGCTCTGGGCCCTCGGCCCGTGATATGCCGTGCGCATGGTCGTGGCCGCGCAGCTCCTGACGGCGCTGCCGATCGCGCAAGCGCTCGGCCCGGTCGAGCAGGACCACCTCCTGGCGGCGCGGCAGATGCAGGCGCTGTCGTTCTCGGTGCACATCCCGCTCGTCTGCTTCGGGATCGCCTTCCCCGCCATGGTGCTGATCATGGAGTGGTTGGGCCAGCGCACCGGCGACCCGGTCTACCGCACGATCGCGCGGCGCTGGAGCCGGATCATGATCGCGCTGTTCGCCGTCGGCGTGATCACCGGCACCGTGCTGAGCTTCGAGATGGGCGTGCTGTGGCCGAACTTCACCGCGACCTTCGGCAGCGTCTTCGGCCTCGGCTTCGCGATCGAGGGCTTCTCGTTCTTCCTCGAGGCGATCTTCATCGGGATCTACGTCTACGGCTGGGACAAGCTCTCCCCGCGGCTGCACCTGCTGAGCGGGATCCCGATCGTCATCACCGGCTTCACCGGCTCGTGGATGGTCATCGCGGTCAACGCCTGGATGAACCACCCGGGCGGCTTCGCGCTGCGCGGCGGGCGCGTCGTCGACGTCCACCCGTGGCGCGCGCTGTTCGACAACTCCTACCTGTGGCACGAGCTCGTCCACATGTACATCGCGGGGTACATGGTCACCGGCTTCGCGGTGGCCGGGGCCTACGCGGTGGCGCGGCTGCGCGGGCGCTGGGGGCGCTACGAGCGCACCGCAATGGTGGTGCCGCTGACGATCGCGGCGCTGGCCGCGCCGGCCCAGGTCCTCGTGGGGGACTGGGCGGGGCGCGAGGTCGCCAAGGAGCAGCCGGCGAAGCTCGCGGCGCTGGAGGGCCTGCCGAGGACCGAGCGCGGCGCGTCCCTGCACGTGCTCGGCTGGTACCACGACGGCAAGGTGAAGTTCGGGATCGGCGTCCCGAAGGCCCTGTCGCTGCTGGCCTTCCACGACCCGAACGCGCGGGTCCAGGGGCTCGACGCCGTGCCGCCGGCCGACCGCCCGCCGGTCAACGTCGTGCGGGTCGCCTTCCAGACGATGGTCGGGATCGGCACGCTGCTCGCGGCGCTCGGCGTCTTCGTGCTGGTCGCGCGCTTCCGGCGACGATCGCTGCCCGAGGCGCGCTGGTTCTTCGCCGCGCTCGCCGCGGCCGGCCCGCTGGCCTACGTCGCGCTGATCTGCGGCTGGGTGACGACCGAGGTCGGCCGCCAGCCGTGGGTCGTCTACCACGTGATGCGCACCAACGCGGCGGTGACGGGCGCCGGCGGGGTGCCGGTCGGCTACGCGGGGTTGTGGGTGGTCTACATCGCCGTGGGCGTGGCGGTCGTCTGGATCCTGCGCCGGCTCGCCGCGGCGCCGCTCGAGATCGCGCAGGAGGCCTGAGCGATGTCGCTCTCCGAGATCCCCATGCTCTTCGTCCTCGCCGGGCTGGTGCTCTACGTCGTGCTCGCCGGCGCGGACTTCGGCGCCGCGCTGTGGCAGCTGAGCGCGCCGCGGACGCCGGAGGGCGAGCGCCTGCGCACGCTCGCCCACGACGCGATGGGCCCGGTCTGGGAGGCCAACCACGTGTGGTTGATCTTCGTGCTGACCGTGACCTGGACCGCCTACCCCGCGGCGTTCGGGTCGCTGGCCTCGACGCTCAGCATCCCGCTGTCGATCGCGGCCTTCGGGATCATCGTGCGCGGCGCCGCGTACGCGATGTCCTCGGGGACGGCGGACCCGCGCGAGCTGCGGCGGATCGACACGGCGTCGGCGATCTCCTCGGTCCTCGCGCCGTTCGCCCTCGGCGCCTGCGTGGGCGCGCTGGCTTCGGGCCGCGTGCCGTACGGCAACGCGGCGGGGGACCTGTGGTCGAGCTGGATCAACCCCACGTCGATCCTGATCGGCGTCCTCGCGGTCGTCTTCTCGGCCTACCTCGCGGCGGTCTACCTCTGCGCCGACGCGGTGCGCCGCGGCCATCCGGAGCTCGCCGAGCCGTTCCGGCGC
>JAOPZG010000569.1 GCA_025964215.1 Conexibacter sp. | reverse complement strand
GTCGGCCGCGCTCGCGCCCGGCCCCGCCCCGTGGCCGACGACCACGCCGAAGGCCAGCACGCCGAGCACGAGCGCCGCGGCGATCCGCGGGCTCGGCAGGCCCGGACCAACGCCATCATCCTGCTCGGCGGGCAGGTCGGCGGGCGGCGCCGCGACGACCATCGCCTTCCAGTCCAGCCGCGGCGGCCCGTTGCGCGCGCCGCACTCCAGGCAGTAGCGCTGGTCGGCGGCCAGGGGGGATCCACAGGTGCGGCACGGCATCGAGGCGCCAGTCTCGCCCTCGCCCGCGTGCGCCGTGTGAAGCCCTGGTGATCGCCCCTTCACAGCTCGTTCACGAGAAAGGCACCAGCGCTTCACAAGGCGCGCCTCGCCGCCGGTCAGTCTGCCGTCCGCCTCGCCCCACCTCGAAAAGGAGTTCCCGAACATGACGACCCGCCTCCGCCGCCTCGGCGTCTGCGCGGCATCGGTCGGCGTCCTCGCGGCCGTCGTCCCGGCCGCGGCCCAGGCCACGCCCGTGATCACGATGAGCGGCTCGACCTCGGTCGCCCCGCTCGCCACGCTGCTGGCCAAGGCCTATGTCAAGTCGCACCCCGGCAAGGTCAAGTTCAAGCTGGCCCAGGGCGGCTCCGACGTCGGCGTCGCCGACGTGGCCGCCGGCCGCGTGACGATCGGCAACTCGTCCCGCGACCCGAAGTCCAGCGATCCGGGCGGCATCTTCTTCAACAAGATCGCCCGCGACGCGATCTGCCTCGCCACCAACCCGAAGAACCCGGTCGCCGACCTCTCGCAGGCCACGATCCAGGCGATCTTCGCCGGCGACATCCGCGACTGGAGCCAGGTCCCCGGCGCCACCGCGACGGGCACGATCGACATCGTCGGCCGCACCGCCGCCTCCGGCACGCAGGACGCGTTCCAGAAGATCTTCATGGGCACCAAGACGGTGACCTCGTCGATCGCGGCCAAGGCCTCCAACGGCCTCGTCCAGCAGGCGGTCCAGTCCGACCCGAACGCCATCGGCTACGTGTCGCTGGACTTCGTCGGCGGCACGAACGCCGCGGGCTACAACGGCGTCGCCTGCAACCTGCGCAACGCCAAGTCCGGCGAGTACGGCGGCGTGCGCAACTTCTGGATGGTCACCCGCGGCCGCGCCCCCGGAGTCGTCTCGGCCTTCATCTCCTGGGTGCAGAACAGCGCCAAGGCCCAGGCGATCGTCGGCAAGCACTGGGTGCCGCTGAAGTAATGCTCCACCGGCTGCGCCAGCCGTGGTCGGACCGGCGCGCCGAGCTCACGCTCGGCGCGCTGGCGTGCGCCGTGCTGCTGGTCATCGTCCTCATGGTCGTCTTCGTCGCGAACGAGGCATGGCCGACGTTCCAACATAATGGCCTTCGTTGGCTGTTCCCCGGCGGCAACGTCGACACGCAGATCAACACCATGGTCAACGCCGGCGCCAAGCCGCCGGCCGCCGACTACCACCTGCGCGCGTGGCCGCTGGTCTGGGGCACGATCCTCACGACCGGCCTGGCCGTCGTCTTCGGCCTGATCTTCGCGCTGCTGGCCTCCATCTTCATCGTCGAGTTCGCGCCCGACCGGCTGCGCGCGATCATCGTCCCGGTCGTGCGGCTGCTCGCCGCGGTGCCGTCGGTGATCTACGGCCTGCTCGGGATCCTCGTGCTGGTGCCCTTCGTGGGCAACCACATCATCTCGGCGCACGACAAGAAGTCGGTCGAGTTCATCGTCCAGCTCAGCGGCGCGAGCCTGCTCGTCGCGGTCGTGATCCTCACCGTGATGATCGTCCCGATCATGATCGCCATCTGCGTCGACGCGCTCTACGCCGTCCCGCGCGGGTGGAAGGAGGGCGCGGTCGCCCTCGGCGTCAACCGCTGGCGCGCGATGTGGACGGTCTCCATCCGCGCGGCGCGCCCGGCGATCATCGCCGCCGCCGTGCTCGCCTGCGCCCGCGCGCTGGGCGAGGCCATCATGTTGTCGATGGTCTCGGGCTCGGTGGGCTTCGCGCCCAACCCGTTCGACGGCCCGCGCCTGTTCCTGCTCGAGCCGCTGCGCCCGCTGGCCTCCACGATCGTGGAGGACTCCGAGTCGCTCCAGGCGCCGGCCGTGCGCTCCACGGTGTACGCCTTCGCGTTGTTGTTGCTCTTCTCCAGCCTGCTCCTCTCGCTGGCGGGCTACCTCGCCAAGCAGCCGATGAAGAAGTACGGGGTCCGCAGCTGATGGCCGTCACCGCATCCCCCCGACCGGCGCCGGGCAAGCAGCGCCCCAAGCGCGAGTCGATGGCCGACTGGCGCTGGGGCGACCGCATCGCCTACGTGCTGTGCTGGGGCGCGGGCCTCGCGCTCTGCGCGATCGCCGCGCTCATCATGGGGTACATGGCCGTGCGCGGCCTCCAGTACCTCAAGCCGAGCCTGCTCTGGTCGCACCCGAGCGGCGAGGTCGACCAGTCGGACTCCGGCGGCTTCCTGGACCCGATCATCGGCACGATCCTGCTGACGATCATCGGGATCGCCATCGCCACGCCGATCGCGGTCGCCGCCGCGATCTGGGTCGTCGAGTACGGCCGCCCGAGCGGGCTGGCGCGGATGGTCGAGTCCGGCATCGAGGTCGTCGCCGGCACGCCGGACATCGTCCTCGCGATCTTCGGCCTCGCGCTCTTCCAGCACGGCCTGCTCGGCTGGATGTCGTTCACCGCCGAGGGCGGCGCGGTCTTCGGCCGCTCGTTCCTGACCGCCGGCGCGATGATGTCGTTGATCGCCCTGCCGATGGTCTTCGGCGCGACGCGCGAGGGCCTGCAGTCCATCCCCGCCCACGTGCGCGAGGCCTCCTACGGCCTGGGCAAGACGAAGATCGCGACGATCCGCCGCGTCCTGCTGCCCGCCGTGCGGCCGAACGTCTCGACCGGCGCGGCGCTCGGCATGGGCCGGATCGCCGGCGACACCGCGATCGTGGTGATCCTCCTCGGCGCGACGCTGCGCCTCGAGAAGGAGGGCGGCGTCCCCGGCCTCGACGTGCTCAAGGGCACGGGCTCGACGCTCACCAGCTACGTCTACAACAACTCGCCCGCCGGCGAGGGCAACGCGCCGGAGAAGGCCTACGCCGCCGCGTTCGTCCTGCTGCTGCTGGTCGTGGCGCTCAACTTCACCGTCGACCTCATCGCGCGCCGCGGCGCCAAGACGGGGCTCGAGGGCACGCGACTCGGAGCAGGACGATGATCACCGAACAGCCCCCGCCCATCCGCAAGATCCTGGTCGACGCGCCGCCGACGGTGGCGCCCGGCATCGCCCCGCCGGCCGGCGGCCACGCGGCGACCAGCGGCGCCGCGCATCACCGGCGCGGCGAGGCCGGCCCCGAGCGCATGACGCTCCAGGGCTTGTCGGTGTTCTATGGCGAGAACGAGGCGGTCAAGCAGGTCTCGCTCTCGATCCGCCTCGGAGAGGTGCTCGCGCTGATCGGCCCGTCGGGCTGCGGCAAGACGACGCTGCTGCGCACGCTCAACCGCCTCACCGAGCTGACCGCCGGCGCGCAGCGCGGCGGGACGATCCTGCTCGACGGCACCGACGTCGACGCGCTCGAGGTCACCGCGCTGCGCCGTCGCGTCGCGATGGTCTTCCAGCAGCCCAACCCGTTCCCCATGTCGATCTTCGACAACGTGGCCTATGCGCTGCGCGAGCAGTCGCGCAAGCGCCCGGGCCGCTCGGTCCTCGCGCCGCTCGTGGAGGACGCGCTGCGCCGCGCCGGCCTCTGGGACGAGGTCAAGGACAAGCTCGACGCGCCCGCGCTGCGGTTGAGCGGCGGCCAGCAGCAGCGGCTCTGCATCGCCCGCGCGATCGCGACGCGTCCCGAGGTGCTGCTGATGGACGAGCCGTGCAGCGCGCTGGACCCGCGCTCGACCGCGGTCATCGAGCAGCTGATCGGCGAGCTGCGCTCCGATCTCGCGATCGTGATCGTCACCCACAACATGCAGCAGGCCCGCCGCGTCGGCGACAAGGTCGCCTTCATGTACCTGGGCGACCTCGTGGAGTACGGCCCGGCCGAGCAGATCTTCGACGCCCCGCAGGCGCAGCGCACGCGCGACTACGTGCGCGGGGTGTTCGGGTGAGACGAGCCCTCGGGCTGCTCCCGCTCGCCGTGGCGCCGCTGCTGCTCGGCGGCTGCCTCGGCGTCCAGACGACGCCCGAGAAGAGCGCGGCCAAGTCCAGGCTCGCCGTCGACACCATCAAGAACCAGAAGGGCCTGCGCATCGGCAAGCCCAACGCCTCCATCGAGGTGGAGGACTCGACGCTGATCCAGGACGCCAACGGCGTCGCGGCGGTCGTGCGGGTCAAGAACACCGGGTCGACCCAGGTGACGCTGCCGGTCGCGATCACGGTCTCCGACGCCAGGGGCAAGCGGTTGTACGCCAACGACGCGCCCGGCCTCGACGCCTCGCTGACCTCGCTGCCGGTGCTCGCCGCGGGCCAGGAGGCGGACTGGGTGAACAACCAGATCCTGGTCGCCGGCAAGGCGTCCAAGGTCGCCGCCCAGGTCGGCGCCGCCAAGGGCGAGCCCGCCGCGGGCGCGCTGCCGAGGATCGCGCTCTCCGGGATCAGGGCCGGCCGCGACGAGGACGGCCCGTACGCCAAGGGCACGATCGCCAACGGCTCGGCGGTCGCGCAGAAGCGCCTCGTGATCTCGTGCGTCGCGCGCGCCGGCGGCAAGGTCGTCGCCGCGGGTCGCGCCGTCGTCGACCGCCTCCCGCCCAAGGGCGAGTCCAAGAAGCCCACCACCTTCACCGTCTTCTTCATCGGCGACCCGAAGCGGGCGCAGCTCGCTTGCGCGGCGCCACCGACCGTCCTCTCAGGAGGGGCGAAGTGACCGACCTCAACCGACCGCTGCTGGGCGAGCCCAACGCGCCGTGCCGCGGCTGCGGCGCGCCGCTGGCCACCGACCAGCGCTACTGCCTCCAGTGCGGCGCCCGCCGCGCCGAGGCGCGCCTGCCGTTCTTGGACATCTTGGCCCGGCAGGTCCCGCAGGCGCCGCCCGCCGCCACGACGACGACGACAACGACGGCGGCGGGCTGGCTCGGGCGCGTGAGCACGAACGCGGCGGCTGTGGCCGGCGTCGCGTGCCTGCTGCTGGCGCTCGGCGTCGGCGTCCTGATCGGCGGCCTCGGGCAGGACTCGTCGGCCAGCGGCGGCACGCCGCAGGTCATCAGCGTCGGCGGCGGCACCGCCGCCCCGGCGGTCGCGGCGAGCACCGCCGCGCCGGCCGCGACCGCGGCGACGCCGGACGCCGGGACGACGACGCTCAAGGCCACCAAGAAGTCCAAGTCCTCGTCGAAGTCGTCCTCGTCGTCCAAGGCCACCAACACGGCGGTCAAGAAGCTCGACAGCAGCAGCGGCGGCGACTACTCCAAGAAGTCGGCGAAGCTGCCCAAGACGCTCGGGACCGGCGGCAAGGCGCCGCCGAAGGACACGAGCGGCACCAAGATCGGCGGCGGCAGCGCCACGGAGGAGATCGGCTAGATGAGCACGACACCGGACATCCACGCCGACCTGCTGCGCCGGCGCGACGAGCTGGCCGAGAAGGTCGCGACCCTGCACTGGGACCTCGGCGGGCTGACCTACGAGATGGCGATCCGCGACCACTTCCGCCTCGACGTCCTCGTGCGCAAGGCCGCCGAGCTCCAGGACGCCGACGGCGAGCTGGGCGAGGTCGAGCGGCTCGTGGCCGACGCGGTCGACGGCGTCGGCGGCCAGTGCCGCGCGTGCGGCGCGCCGC
>JAOPZG010000566.1 GCA_025964215.1 Conexibacter sp. | reverse complement strand
GCGGTCGATCCCGCGAACGTGCAGCTCGTGCGCGCGAAGGTCGCCGGGATCAGCTTCCCCAACTACGAGTACGCGTGGCCGAGGTGGAAGACGACCGGCGTCCGCTGGGACACGGTCTCCGGGCGCAAGGCGACGACCGTCGTCTACCGCGGCCCGCGCGGCGCCGTCGGCTACACGATCGTGGACGGCAAGCCGCTCGCGGTCCCGGCCGGCGCGCGCCACGTCCTGGCGGGCGGCCTCGACCTCGCGGTGGTGCGCCGCGACGGCGCGACGGTCGTCACCTGGCAGCGCGACGGCCACACCTGCGTGCTCGCGGGGCGCGGCGCCGGGGTCGAGCGGCAGCTCGTGAAGTTCGCCACCTGGGCATGATCCCCTGGTGAGCACCTGGGACGCCGTCGACACCTACATCAACGCGCAGCTCGTCGGGGAGGACCCGATCCTCGACGCGGCGCTCGCGCGCGCCGCCGCGGCCGGGCTCCCGGCCCACGACGTCGCGCCCAACCAGGGCAAGCTGCTGCACCTGCTCGCGCGGATCTCGGGCGCGCGCACGATCCTGGAGCTCGGGACGCTCGCCGGCTACAGCACGATCTGGCTCGCGCGGGCGCTGCCGGAGGGCGGGCGGCTCGTCACGCTGGAGGCCGAGCCGGCCTACGCTGAGGTCGCGCGCGCGAACCTCGAGGACGCGGGGCTCGCCGACCGCGTCGAGGTCCGGGTCGGCGCCGCGCTGGAGACGCTCCCGCGGCTCGAGGGCCCGTTCGACCTCGTCTTCCTCGACGCCGACAAGCAGCGCAACCCCGAGTACCTCGAGTGGGCGCTGCGGCTCACGCGGCCGGGGAGCCTGATCGTCGCCGACAACGTCGTCCGCGACGGCGAGCTCGCCAACGCGGCCAGCGAGGACCCGCGCGTGCAGGGGATCCGGCGCTTCACCGAGCTGCTCGGCGCGGCGTCGAACGTGACCGCGACGGCCGTGCAGACCGTCGGGAGCAAGGGCTGGGACGGGTTCGCCCTGGCCCTCGTGGAAGCGCGCTAAGCGACGACCTTCTCGATCGCCGCCAGGACGCGCTGCGCCTGGAACGGCTTGGCGATGAAGTCCTTCGCGCCGGCCTTGACGGCCTCCAGCACCTTGGACTCCTGCGCGAGCGCGGAGCAGATGACGACCTTGGCCGACGGGTTGATCGCGATCAGCTCGCGCAGCGCGGTGAGGCCGTCCTTCTCGGGCATCGTGATGTCGAGGGTCATCACGTCGGGGTCGAGCGCCTGGTAGCGCTCGATCGCCTCGTTGCCGTTGGCGCCCTCGCCGACGACCTCGTGGCCTCCGCCCTGGAGGACGTCGATCACCATGCGGCGCATGAAGGCGGCGTCGTCGATCACGAGAACTCGGGCCATGTCCCCTCGGTGGTCGGCCGCGGGGCCGCGGACCTGAGCCGGCGACCGGCTCGCGCGAGGATCGGACGAGCGGAGGCCGGCGGCGCTAGCGTCCGGAGCGATGATCACCGTCGCCCCCGAAGTCGCCGAGGCGCTGGCCGCCGGCCAGGCCGTCGTCGCGCTTGAGTCCACCATCGTCTCGCACGGCCTGCCGCGTCCCGAGAACATGGACATCGCGCGGCAGATCGAGGCCGCGGTGCGCGAGGGCGGCGCGGTGCCGGCGACGATCGCGCTGGTCGACGGCGAGGTGCGCGTCGGGCTCGACGACGACGCGCTGGCCGCGATCGCCACGCGCGACGACGTCGTGAAGTGCTCCTCGCGGGACCTGCCGATCGCGGCGGCGCGCGGCGCGACCGGTGCCACGACCGTCGCGGCGACCGCGCACCTGGCGGCGCAGGCCGGCATTGGGCTGTTCGCCACCGGCGGCCTGGGCGGCGTGCATCGCGAGGCGCAGGACACGTGGGACGAGTCGGCGGACCTCGTCGCGCTCGCCCGGACCCGGATCTGCGTGGTGTGCGCGGGCGTGAAGTCGATCCTCGACATCCCCGCCACGCTCGAGCGCCTGGAGACGCTCGGGATCGGCGTCGCCGGCTACCGCACCGACAGGTTCCCCGCCTTCTACCTGACCGACAGCGGCCACTCGCTGCCGTGGCGGCTCGACACGCCGGAGGAGATCGCCGCGGTGCTCGACGCGCGGACGGAGCTCGGGTTGGAGGGCTCCGCGATGGTCATCGCCAACCCGCTGCCCGAGGACCAGCAGCTCGACCCGGAGCTGCACGAGCGCGTGCTCCGCGAGTCGCTGATGGCGGCGGCCGCCGAGGGCGTCGTCGGCCGCGACGTCACGCCGTTCCTGCTGGCGCGCTTCCACGAGGGCACGGGCGGCGAGTCGCTGCGGGCCAACGTCGCGCTGGTGCTCGCCAACGCGCGGCTCGCGGGGGAGATCGCGAGCGCCGAAGCCGCCCGTCGATGAGCGGAGCGCCGCCGGTCGTGGTGGTCGGCGACGTGATGGTGGATGTGGTGGCTGCGGCCGCCGCCCCGCTCGCGCACGCGTCCGACACCGACGCGCGGGTGCGCTGGACGGGCGGGGGCGCGGCGGCGAACGTGGCGGCGTGGCTCGCTTCGTGCGACGTGCCCGTGGCGCTGGTCGCGCGGGCGGGCGCGGACGTGGCGGGGCGGGGCGCGGTGGCCGAGCTGCGCGAGGCGGGAGTTGACATACGCATTGCTTTGGACCACGCGCGCGCGACCGGGACGTGCGTCGTCGTCATCGGCGCCGACGGCGAGCGGACGATGCTCCCGGACCGCGGCGCGAACCTCGCGCTCGCGCCGGACGACGTCCCCGCGGAGCTGTTCGTTCCAGGCGCGCACCTGCACCTCTCCGGCTACGTGCTGCTCCACGAGGGGCCGCGGGCGGCCGGCCTCGCCGCGCTCGACCACGCGCACGAGGCGGGGATGACGATCTCGGTCGACCCGGCGTCCGCGGCGCCGCTGCGCGCGTGCGGGGTGGATCGGGTGCTCGAGTGGATCGCGGGCTGCGATGTGCTGCTTCCGAACCTGGACGAGGCGCGGGTGCTGAGCGGCGAGGAGGATGCCGAGGCCGCGGCGCGGGTGCTGCTCGGACGTGCTCGCGCGCGTGAGGTGGTCGTGACGCTGGGCGCGGCGGGGGCGCTGTGGACGGATGGGGCGTCGGTGGTCCGGGTGGATGCGCCGCGTGTTGGGCAGGTCGTGGACACGACGGGCGCGGGGGACGCGTTCGCGGCGGGGTGGCTGGCGGCGCGGCGGGATGGGGCGGAGGCGCGCGAGGCGCTCGGGATGGCGTGCGCGTTGGGGGCGCGGGCGGTCTCTCGGGCGGGTGCGCGGCCGTCGTAGTCGTCCGCGGTGCGGGCCAGCGTGGCGCACCCGCGGCGCTCCGCGCGTTTGCCGGGTTGGCTGCGCGGCGGGGTTCGGATGGCGACGAGGGGAAGGAGGCGGTTGCCGTGCGCGGCGCCCGGGTCGTCCTCGGGAGCGCTCGCGGGACCGGGGCGAGATCGTTCGGGGTCGAGGGATCGGTCCGTCCGGATGCGGGTCGCTGTGGTCTGCCATAGACAGCTCACAGCGACCCGGATCCTGCGCTTCGGCCCCGAACCATCCGCGCCCTGCGCGACGGCCAGGCAAGCGCGCTGGGCGCCGCAAGCTCTACGCCGAGACGGAGAAGCTCTCGCCGGCGCGCAGCTGCGTGCGGACGGCGTCGAGCTGCTTGGCCTGGAGGAGCACTGCGACGGCGCCGTCCGACGAGGCGGACGTCTGGGCCATGGCCGTCTGCGCGCTCGCCAGCGAGAGCATCTCGCGGGCGACGGTGGCGGAGGTGATGGACGAGGTGGTCATCGCGCGGCGCAGTATGGCGGGCGCGCCGCGGGCGTCCAGGGTGCGACGGACGCTACGCCGCGTCCTCGTCCGACTCCGACTCCGCGTCCGCCTCCACGTCGCGCGGCTCGCGCACTTCCTCGAGCACCCCGAGCAGCTCGCCGACGCGGCAGACGAGCAGCCGCTCCTCCTCGACCTCGATCCACGCGCCGGCGCTCGCGGGGAAGACGACGTGATCGCCGGGCGAGACGGGCATGCGGACGCCCACGTGCTCCCACCAGTCCAGGCCCTGCCCGACCGCCAGCACGATGCCGTGCTGGGGCGGTGGCTCGTTGGAGCCGGCGGGCACGAGCAGCCCCGAGCGGCGGAAGCGCTCGGGCTCGAGCTCCTTGATGACGATGCGGTCGAACAGCGGGCGCAGGAGCTGCTTCATCCCGCGCAGCGTACGAGACGCGCACTCCGGCAAGATCCACGCCGTGCGTCGGAGCCAGGCTGCCGCCGGGAGCATCGCGTTCTTCCTCGCCGGCCCCGGGCTCGAGGCGGGTGCCGGCCCCTGGCTGCTCGTCCGCGTCGCGGGCAGCGATCTCGCGAGCTGGCCGCTCGCCCTCAGGATCCTCGGCGCGCTGCTGATCGCCGCCGGCGCCGCCGTCTTGCTCGACGTCTTCGCGCGCTTCGTCGCCGACGGCGCCGGGACGCCGTCGCCCGCCGCGCCCACGCGGCGGCTGCTCGTCCGCGGCGCCTTCCGCCACCTGCGCCACCCCATGTACGTCGCGACCGCGACGGTGATCGCCGGCGAGGCGCTCGCGTTCGCCCAGCCCATCCTGCTGCTCGCCGCCGCCGTCTACCTGACCGCGATGGCCGTGCTCGTCGGCGCGGTCGAGGAACCACGGCTGGCCCGCCGGTATGGCGCCGAGTACGACGCCTACCGGCGGGCCGTGCCGGGCTGGATCCCACGGGTGCGGCCGTGGGACAAGGGCTGAGGTTGCTCACGTAGCCCCTGATGGAGAGCCACCCGCCTGGAACCGTCGCAGCCGGCGGCCCTCGGCGCTATCAGGGTGCGACCCTGAACTTTTCTCCGGGTGCCGCGCCGGACGTCAGGCCGGCGCGTCGTCCAGCAGCTTGCGGATCCGCTTGGCGCTGACCGGGCCGCGGACGCCGAGGGCCTGGGCGAAGTGGCTGACGCGGAGCTCCTGCAGGAGCCAGCCGGCCTCGATCACGGCCGGCGGGACCGGGACGCCCTTGGACCCGTAGGCCTTGGCCCGCGCGCGCTGCTCGGCCTCCAGCGCGCGGACGCCGCTCATGCGGTCGCGGTCGACGGCCACGGCGTCGGTGAGGCGCTCCAGGCGGCGGTCGGCGGCCCGGAGGTAGCGGACGACGTCGGGGAGCCGCGCGATCCCGGTCGCCGTCACGAAGCCGGGGTAGACGAGGTGGCCGAGCTGCTCGGCGACGTCCTGGCGCGCGTCGCGCAGCGCCGGCGCGACCATCGTCTCCATCCGGCGATGGAGGTCGGCGCGGGCGGCGAGGACGGCGACGACGTCGCGCATCGCCTTCAGCGTCCGGTCGGCGAGCGCGCCCGCGACGTGGTCGCGCAGCCGCGCGAAGCCCGCGGCGTCCCAGGCCGGGCCGCCGGCCTCGTCCATCAGCGCGTCGACCGCGGCGAGCGTCGCGTCCTCGAGCACCGCCGCCAGCGAGCCGTGCGGCGCGCCGG
>JAOPZG010000498.1 GCA_025964215.1 Conexibacter sp. | reverse complement strand
CGCGGCGTTGGCGGCCGAAGGCGGGCGGGACCGCGCGCTGGCCGAGCTGGAGGCGATGGCGGGCAGGGTGGACGCCGCGCGCGCCGTCCCGCTATAGGTTTGGGGCATGGCCGAAGCGATCACCCGTGAGGGACTGGCACAGCTCAAGCACGAGCTCGAGGAGCTCGAGGGGGAGGGCCGGCGCGCGATCGCGCAGCGGATCCTCATCGCGCGTGAGCTGGGCGACCTGTCCGAGAACGCGGAGTACCACGCCGCCAAGGAGGACCAGGCGCATCACGAGACGAAGGTCCTCCGCCTGACCGAGCGGCTGCGCAACGCGCTGGTCGTCGAGTCCGACGCCGACGCGACGGTCGTCACCTTCGGCGCGACGGTCAACGTGACCGACGTCAAGTCCGGCAAGACCGTGAAGTACACGATCGTCGGCGCCACCGAGGCCGACCTCAAGGCCGGCAAGCTGTCGGCGGAGTCGCCGGTCGCCAAGGCGCTGATCGGCACTGCGCCGGGCGACGTCGTCTCCGTGACGACGCCGAGCGGGAAGCGCGAGCTGAAGGTCGAGAGCCTGGGCTAAATCGCCCAGAGGGCGATTTAGCCTCGCGAGATTCGCCCGGAGGGCGAACTCGCTGGGCTAGCCGAAGAGGTCCTCGGCGCGCGAGCGCACGAGGGCCTGCACGCCCGGGCCGTCCTCGACGGTCACGTGGCGCTCGAGGCCGGTGAGGACGACCGCGGGCTCGCCCGCGTCCTTGCCGCCGCGTGCGAGGTCGGCGGCGGCGGCGGCCTGGTCGGCGGTCGCGATCCAGGTCGCGCGCAGCTCGCGGCCGTGGGCGTCGGTGCGGCCGCGCCAGTCCTCGAGCGGCGCGAAGCCGGCGATCCCGACCGCGACGTCGCACTGGCCGTGGCGCCACGCGCGGCCGAAGGAGTCGGCGATCAGGACGGCGGGATGGCCGGGCAACGCGGCGCGCAGCGCGCGGGCCGAGGCGTCGGGGTCCTCGGGCAGGAGGATCAGCTCGTCGGGGCTCGCGGCGTTGGAGGCGTCGACGCCGGCGTTGGCGCAGACGAAGCCGTGACGGGTCCGCGAGATGATGACGTTGTGCTCGGCGCGGACGACCTCCGCGCTCTCGCGCAGGACGACCTCGACGTGGCGCGGGTCCTTGTCCATCTCGCGCGCCAGCTCGACCGCGCGCGCCGACGGCTCGACGGTGGCGAGGTCGACGGTGCGGCCCTCGGCCTTCGAGACCACCTTGTGGGCGAGCACGAGCACCTCGCCCGGGGCGAAGCCGGGGCCGGGGCCGAGCTGCGCGCGGGCGCCGGCGAGGAGCGCGGCGAGGTCGTCGCCACGGCGCACCTCGGGGAGGCCCGGCAATGCCCGGGCCGTGATCATCGTCCGCCCACGCGTCCGAACCGGGCCAGCAGGCCACGGGTGTGCGACGCGCCGCCGCGGACGTCCTCCAGCGCGATCCGCAGCGCCGCCAGGTCGTCGCCGGTGTCGACGTCGAGGCCGAGCGTCGGGATCGCGATCGAGGCGCAGGACGCGCCGGCCTCGGCGGCGAGGCGCTCGTGGCGCTCGCGCGATCCGGGGCCGAAGGCGGGGTGGATCGCGTCGGGCGGCGTGAGCAGCAGCGCGTTGGTGCCGTCGCCGTGGCGATCGGGGACGACGACGACGTCCGGGGGCTCGACGCCGTCGGCGTCCTCCAGCAGCTCGTCGACCTCGGCCGGGTCGAGCGCCGGGCAGTCGCCGGGGACGAGCAGGACGCGGGTCGCGCCGCGCTCCAGCGCCGCCTGGATGCCACGCTCGGCGGCTGCGCTGTGGCCGGCGTCCTCGGGGTCGTCCACGACCGCCGCGGCGTCGTAGCCGGCGGCCAGCGCGACGGCCATCGTCTCGCCGGAGACGACGAGCACCTCGTCGACGCCCTTGGCGCGGCGCAGCGCGATCAGCACGTCGGTGACCATCGCCTCGGCCAGCGCACGGCGCGTGCCGTCGGAGAGGTCGTTGTCGAGGCGCTGCTTGGCCGCGCCGAAGCGCTTGACGGGCAGGACGGCGATCGTCCTGCCGCGGCGGGCGGCCATCAGCGCAGGCCCTCGGCGAAGCGCAGGACGTCGGCGGCGACGCGGGCGCGGCCGGCGGGATCGGCCAGCAGCGTGTCGGTCTTCAGGGTGGGGATGCCGACGGCGACGTCCTCGTCGGCGACGAGGCCGTCGAGCAGGTCGCCGTAGTACGCGGCGACCCCGGCGGCGTCGACCGAGACGCCCGCCCAGTCGAGGAACGGCTTGGACGGGCCCTTGAGGATCTGGCCCCCGACGACGGGCGAGATCGCCACGACGGGCGCCGCCGCGGAGCGCAGCGCGTCGGCCATGCCGGGGACGGCGAGGATGGGGCGGATCGAGATCACCGGGTTGGAGGGTCCCACGATGATGGCCCGCGCTGCGGCGAGGGCCTCCAGCACCTCCGGCGGGACGGTCGCCGCGGCGAGCCCGTCGTAGCGCACGTCGTCGATCGGCAGAGCCGCGCGCTCGCGCACCATGAACTCCTGGAACGGGACCCAGCGCTCGCCGCTGCGGACGCTCGTGCGGACCGGCGCGTCGGCCATGGGCAGGACGGTGGCCTCGACGCCGAGGGCGCGCGTCAGCTCCGCGATCGCGTCCGTGAGCCGCGCGCCGCCGGCCAGCAGCTCGGCGCGGCGGACGCCGTAGGCGAGGTCGCGGTCGCCGAGGTTGAACCAGACCTCGACGCCGAGCTCGCGCAGGCCGTCCATCACGTGGAAGGTGTCGCCGGCCAGGCCCCAGCCGCGGTCGTCGATGCGATCGGCGAGCCAGAACGTGACGAGATCCGGGTCCGGGGCGACGTACGCGCCGTACATCTCGACGTCGTCGCCGGTGTTGGCGATCACGACGAGGTCGTCTCCGGCGACGTCGGCCATCCCGCGGGCGAGCTTCGCGCCACCGGTACCGCCGGCCAGGACGATCACCGGGGAGCGGGAGTCGAAGTCCATGCGGCGGCGGACGATAACGTGCCGCCGGTGAGCACCACCGAGATCCACGAGCACGCGTTCGTCGCGGAGGGGGTGCTGCTCACCGACGTGCGCGGGGCGCTCGCGGTCTCCGTGCTCTCCACGCCGGGGATGATCGGGATGATGGAGCACGCCGCGACGACGCTGGCGCTCCTGCACATCCCGCCGGGGACGGCGACCGTGGGCTTCGAGGTCTGCGTCAAGCACGTCGCGGCGGCGCCGGCGGGCGCGCGCTGCGTGGCGCGCGCCGTGCTGCGCGAGGTGGCCGACGAGCGCAAGCTCCGCTTCGACGTCGAGGTGCTCGAGGGCGAGCGGACGATCGGCGTGGGGACGCACGAGCGGCGCGTCGTGCCGGTGACGGCGTGAGCCTCCCGGAGCGCGTGCGGATCCGCGAGGTGGGGCCGCGGGACGGCTTCCAGAACGAGCCCGAGGTGATCGCCACCGGCGACAAGGTGCGGTTGGTCGACCTGCTGGCGCGGACGGGCGTGAAGCGGTTGGAGGTGACGTCGTTCGTGCGCGCCGACGTGATCCCGCAGCTGGCCGACGGGGTCGAGGTGCTGACGCGGATGGACGTCCCCGCCGATGTGGACGTCACCGTGTTGGTGCCCAACGAGCGCGGGTTCGAGAACGCGCTGGCGTTGCGCGATCGGTTCTCCGAGATCAACTGCTTCATGTCGGCGAGCGAGTCCCATAACAAGGCGAACGTGAACCGGTCGGTCGAGGAGTCGCTCGTCGGGCTGGAGCGCGTGATCGGCCGCGCGGTGGGCGAGGGGCTGCGCGCCGAGGGCGTCATCAGCGTGGCCTTCGGCTGCCCGTACGAGGGGCACGTGCCGCCGGAGCGGGTCTTCGCGATCGCTGAGCGGCTGATGGCGGCGGGCGCTGAGGAGATCGCGTTCGGCGACACGACGGGGATGGCGAACCCCGTGCAGGTCAAGTCCTTCTTCGTGGCCGCACGCGAGGCGCTCGGCGACGACGTCGAGCTGACCGCGCACTTCCACAACACGCGCGGCCAGGGCCTCGCCAACGTGTACGCCGCGCTCGAGGCCGGCTGCGCGTCGTTCGAGTCGAGCTTCGGCGAGCTGGGCGGCTGCCCGGTGCCCGCGGGCGCGACCGGCAACATCGCGACCGAGGACCTCGTCTCGATGCTCCACGAGATGGGGATCGCGACCGGGATCGACCTGGGGCTGTTGCTCGACGCGGCCCGCGCGGCCCGCGACGTGCTCGGCCGGCCGCTGGGATCCCACACGCTCGTGGCCGGGCCCGTCGCGTGGA
>JAOPZG010000475.1 GCA_025964215.1 Conexibacter sp. | reverse complement strand
GATGCGCAACGCGCGCCAGATCAACAGCGCGTAGAGCGACAGCACGAGTGCTGCGCCCACGAAGCCCCAGCGTTCACCGACGACGGCGTTGATGAAGTCGGTGTGGTGCTCGGGCAGGAAGTTCAGCTTCGTCTGCGTCGCCCGGTCGCCGCGTCCGGTCTTCTGACCGGATCCGATGGCGATGAGCGACTGGTTCTGCTGGTAGCCCGCCTTGTTGGTGTCGGCGGACGGATGGAGGAACGACGTCAGTCGGTCCTCCTGGTACCCGTGGAGCACCGAGACTCCCGCGGCGGGCGCGGCGACCAGCACGATGCTGATCGCCACCGCGCCGAGCGCGATGAGCGCGAGGAAGTGCCGTGCCGGGGTACCGGCGAAGAAGAGGATGGCGAGCGAGATGGCGCCGTAGACCAGGCTGGAGCCGAGGTCCGGCTGGACCATCACGAAGGCGGCGGGGATCAGCGCGAGCAGCATGATCCGGGCGGTGGTGTCGCGCTCCTGCAGGCGCCGGCCGCGGTCGGCGGCGAAGCCCGCCAGGACGACGACGATCAGCACCTTGCCGAGCTCGGAGGCCTGGAACTGGAACGGCCCGAGCGCGATCGAGCGCTGGGCGCCCTTGGCGACCGAGCCCACGATCTTGACCGCGAAGATCGAGGCCATCAGGAACCCGTAGATCCACCAGCGCGCGACGCGCAGCCGCGAGTAGTCGAAGCGGATCAGCGCGAGCGAGAGGATCCCGCCGACGGCGAAGAAGACCGCCTGGCGCTTGAAGTAGTAGGTCGGGTCGCCGGTGATGTCGTCGGAGGTCGACGAGCGGATCGCGATCAGCGAGCACGCGGCGAGGCCGATCACGCCGAGCACCAAGACGATGTCGAACGGCAGCGCCATGCCCGGCGGGCGGGAGCGCTCGCGCGGCGGCGCGTCGTCGATGTCGCGCAGCGGTGTGGAGGCGGCGCTCATGTGTCGTTCGAGCTTCCGCGGACCAGCTTGGACTGCACGCCGAACCACTTGGACATGATCAGGCGGACCGCGGGCGCGGCCGCCTCGGCGCCGAAGCCGCCGCCCTCGATCGTGCAGATCACGAGGATGGGCCGGTTCGCCGGCGAGCCGTCGTAGGAGTAGCCGACGTACCAGGACTGGTCGGACTGGCCGTTGCGCTCGGCGGTGCCGGTCTTGCCGAAGATGGGGTACTTGCTCCGGGGCCAGCCCTGGTCCCAGACGGCCTTCGACGTGCCGCCGTCCTCGTTTGCGGCGGCGTGCAGGCCGTCGAGGATCGTGGCGCGCCACGCGGGGTTGATCGCGACCGCGCGCCGCGAGGGCGCGTCGAGCTTGGTGATCAGGCCGCGGTCGTCGGAGACCTGCGCGCCGATGTGCGGCGTCGGGACGCGGCCGCCGTTGATGATCGTGGAGTAGGCGACGGCCATCTGCAGCGGCGTGGCCTCCAGCCCGCCCTGGCCGACGGCGAAGTTCACGTTGTCGCCCGGGTTCCAGAGCGCGTTGCCGCTGCCGATCTGGCAGTTGCCCTTCGGGTGCTTGCGCACGCACGCCTGCTGCAGCGCGTTGATGCGCCGGACCTCCGACGGGCTCGGGATCAGGCCCGTGCGCTCGCCCGGCAGGTCGATGCCCGTCTTGCGCGCGACGCCGAGCTTGTGGGCCCACTTCTGGAGGTCGAGCGTGCCCTTCTCGTACAGCTTCTTGCCCAGGTTGTAGTAGTAGGTGTCGGAGGAGACCCGCAGCGCGTCGACCATCGTGATCGGGCCGTACGGCGTCTTGTTGGTGTTGCACGCGACGTCGATGTCCTTGCGCGCGCCGGTCTGGAAGCAGCCGGTGTCGTCAAAGACCGTCGAGGTGCTGATGACGCCGGCGTCGAGCGCGGCCAGCGACGTGATCGGCTTGAAGATCGAGCCGGTCGGATAGGCGCTCTCGTCGGCGCGGTCGATCAGCGGGAAGTTGGTGGCGGAGTTGACGAACTTCGCCTTGTAGGCCGCGGTCGTCGAGTAGCGGCCGGGCGCGGCGTCACGCGGGTTGTAGCTCGGGCTCGAGCCCATCGCGTAGACCGCGCCGGTGTCCGGGTTGAGCGCGACGAACGCGCCGGGCTTGCCGCCTCCGGCCTGCTTGAGCGCGGACTCGCCAGCGTCCTGGACGTCCTTGCGCAGCGTCAGCTGGAGCTGCTCGCCGGCCTTCGGCTGGACGGCGGTGACCGCCTGGCTGCGCTCGCCCGCCGCGTTGACCTCGATCCGGTAGCGGCCGTCGGTGCCGCGCAGGAACTGGTCGTAGGTGTACTCCAGCCCGCTCTGGCCGACGTCGGTGCCGGCCACGACGCCCTTGAACTTCTTGGACGCCAGCTCGTCGCCGTTGATCTGGCCGATCGTGCCGAGCACCTGGGCGGCCATGTCGTGGTTGGGGTAGGTGCGCTCGTAGACCGAGTCGACGGTCACGCCCGGGAAGTCGGCGGAGCGCTCCTCGATGTAGTTGCGCTGCGGCGCCGGCACGTCGTTGCGGATGCGGACGTTCGCGTAGGGCACCTGCACGATCCCGTCGACCACGCGGTCGTTGATCGTCTTGGCCGACATCTGCAGGACGGTCGCCAGGCGGCGGTAGCGCGCGAGCAGGTCGCCGGTCGCCTGCGGCCGGGCGGGCGCCGAGGGCAGCTTGGCCGCCTTCGCGCGCTGCTTCTTGCTGAGCTTGGCGAGCTTCGCCTTGTAGGCCTTCTTGCGCAGCGCCCAGCGGCCCGCGGCCTGCCCGTAGGCGGAGATCTGCTCGCGCGTCGCCGCCGGGATGCTTGCCGGGTTGATCGCCACGACGGTCGCCTTGCGGTTGTCGACGAGCGTCACCTTGTTGGCGTCGATGATCTGGCCGCGCGGCGCGGCGATGCGCTCGGTGCGCACGCGGTTCTCGCGCGCCTGGGCCAGGTACTTGTCGCCGTCGAGGACCTGGAGGTACCAGAGGCGGAAGAAGATGATCCCGAAGAGCACGAACGCGACGACGCCCGCGCCGGCGACGCGGATCGCGAGCTGCGGGGTGATCGGCGGGCGCCGGTCGCCTGAGGGGTCGAGCGGCATCAGGCGCGGGTGAGCGGCGAGAGGCCGCCGGTCGTGTAGGCGCGGCGGCGACGGCGGCGGCGCGGGTCCTCCGGGAGGACCGGGCCGAGCCAGCGGCGCACGAGGGCGAAGACGGGCAGCGAGATGATGGCGTTGAGGATGATCGTCGCCAGGATCACGCGCAGCAGCAGGAAGCTGACCGGCGTGTCGTTGCCGAGCATGAAGCTCATCAGGCCGTAGCCGAAGGTCGAGATCGCGGTCGCGAGCGCGCCGACGATCATCGGGATCGCGACGGCCTGCGGGTCGCGCAGCTCGCGCAGGCGCCCGGCGCCGTAGCCGACGAGGATGAAGACGAAGCTCGTCAGGCCCATCGTCTGCAGCAGCGCGGCGTCGAAGAAGAGGCCGACGCCGAAGCCGAAGACCGCGCCGCTGAGCGAGCCGCAGAGCAGGCCGACGCCCGCGACCACGAGCGGCGTCAGGTCCGCGCTCGCGCCGAAGATCACGATCTGCGAGACCGCCGCGACCTGGAGCAGGACGACGCCGAGCCCGAGGAGGACGATGCGCAGCAAGAGCTTTGGCGTGACGGCGGGCATCAGCGGTTGTCGTTCACCTGCTTGGTGAGGACCTGGACGTAGTCGACGTGGCGCGTGTCGACGAAGAGCCGGAGGTGCGGGGTCTGCTCGGAGGTGCCGGGGTTCGCGACGCGGGTGACGCGGCCGATCGGCAGGTCGGGCGGGAAGAGCGATGGGAGGTCGTTGCGGGTCGAGACGGTGCCCTGCGTGACGATGACGGCGTTGTCGGCGACGGTGTCGGTCTTGGCGACGGAGTCCATGATCAGGTCGCGCGGGTTGCCGGGGCTGGGCTTGACGACGCCCGTGGCCTGCTCGTCGGCGCTCTTCGCCGGCACGGCCACCGACGAGTCGGTGATCAGCCGGACGACGGCCGCGTCGCCCGTGGCCTGGTCGACGACGCCGATCAGACCGCGGTCGTCCTGGCCGCTGCCGTCGGAGGCGATGACCGGCATGTTGGCGCGGATGCCCGACGACGTGCCCTTGGAGATCGTGATCCGGGCGTACCAGAGCGTCGGCGAGCGCACGAGCACCCGCGCGGTGACGGGCTGGTAGGGCGACAGGTCGACCGGGCTCTTGTCGAGGTCCAGCAGCCCGCGCAGCTTCGCGTTCTCGGCGGCGGCGCTCTGGTTGTGGATCGCCTGCGTGCGCCACTGGTCGCGGTCGGTGCGGGCGTTCTTGAGGTCGCCCTTGGCGGAGACGGTGTCGCCGACCCATCCGAAGAGGTCGCGCACGGGCTTCAGCGCGCGGCTGGCGCCTTCCTGGATCGGCGAGACGACCTCGAGGATGCCGCGCTGCACGTTGTGCAGCGCGCCTCCGGCGGGCTCGCGGAAGTAGGCGGTGAGGAGGATCAGGGAGCTGACGACGAGCAGCCCGAGGACTGCACGTCGCCGCCGAACCGTCTTGTCGTACATCTCGTACGCGACTCCAAAGCTTGGTCTCCGGGCGCGGCGCTACCGCGGCCTGCGCCGGTTCCTAGAATTCTTGTTCGTCCGGTGGATGACCTCGAACTCCTCGAGCGATCGGCCGGATCCGACTGCCACGCAGGTCAGCGGCGACTCGGCCAGATGGGACGGCATCTGCGTCTCTTCCCGCAGGCGCTCGTCGAGCCCCTGGAGGAGCGAGCCACCGCCCGCGAGCATGATGCCGCGGTCCATGATGTCGGATGCGAGCTCCGGAGGGGTCCGGTCCAGCGTCTCCTTGACCGCGTCGATGATCTGCGACAGCGGCTCTTCGAGCGCCTGGCGGATCTCCTCGCTGGTCAGCACCACGGTCTTCGGCAGGCCGGAGACCATGTCGCGGCCCCGGATCTCCGCCTGGACCTCTTCCTCCATCGGGTAGGCCGAGCCGATCTCCAGCTTGACCTCCTCGGCCGTCTGCTGGCCGATCAGGAGCTTGTACTCGCGCTTGGCGTAGTTGATGATCGCCTCGTCGAGCTCGTCGCCACCCACGCGGATGGACTGCGAGACGACGATGCCGCCAAGCGAGATCACGGCCACCTCGGACGTGCCGCCGCCGATGTCGACGATCATCGAGCCCGTGGGCTCGCCGACCGGCAACCCGGCCCCGATCGCGGCAGCCATCGGCTCCTCGATCAGGTAAGCCTGGCGGGCGCCGGCGGAGAGGCATGCCTCTTCCACCGCGCGCTTCTCCACGCCGGTGACGCCAGAGGGCACGCAGACCACGACGCGCGGATGCGCCCAGCGGTTCTGATGCACCTTCTGGATGAAGTGGCGCAGCATCTCCTCCGACACGTCGAAGTCGGCGATGACGCCGTCCTTCAGCGGGCGGATGGCCTGGATCGTCCCGGGGGTGCGGCCCAGCATGCGCTTGGCCTCGATCCCCACTGCATGGACCTCGCCGGTGCGCGAGTCGATCGCGACCACCGAGGGCTCGGAGAGGACGATGCCGCGCCCACGCACGTATACGAGCGTGTTCGCGGTGCCAAGGTCGACCGCCATGTCGCGGCCACCGAAGCCGGTGAGGTAGCTGAAGAAGCCCATGCCGGAGGGAGCGGATCGCCCGTTAGACCGCGTGCGCCCCGCGGATGCGAGGCGGACGGGCGAGCCACGTGGCGCAGTGTAGCGGAGCACCGTGCGCCACCCGAAGCCGCGAATGTCGCGTTGCAGCGCGGAAAACGCTGCAAAACGCGCGTCGGAAGTTACGGAAAGCTGGATGTTCGATGCGAAAGCGACCGTGGTCGTGATCGTGCGTCGGGCGGATGCTGGGCGCCGCACGATTCCGCAGGCGATCCTGGTTGGATCGTCAAGGGATCGGGTGGCGATCCAGCGCCGGCCGGCGTGCGAGCACGGCCGCGGGAGTTCGCATCGAGCATCACTTGATGGTCAACGT
>JAOPZG010000474.1 GCA_025964215.1 Conexibacter sp. | reverse complement strand
CGAGCGCATCGCCCACGAGGAGCGCCTCGCCGGTGGGCGCAGCGAGCCACGCCGCGGGCTGGCCGGCGACGAGCGCGGCCTCTCGGAGGCGCTCTGCGCGGCGCACGTCGCCCGCGCGGTCGAGCCGCATGGCGGCACCCGCGGCTACGGCGAGCTCGGCGTCTACCGCTACCTCGCGCAGCTCCCCTCCGGCCACGCGCCGGACGAGCGCCACGCGACGGCGATCGCGACGCTCGCGGCCTACGACGCCAAGCGGCGCACCGAGCTGCTCCAGACCCTGGAGCGCCACCTCGGCGACCGCGGCGCGCTCGCCGCCACCGCGCGGGCGCTCTACATCCACACCAACACGCTCCGGCAGCGGCTCGATCGCATCGAGTCCCTCACCGGTCTGGACCTCGCGCAGGAGGACCTCCTCTCGCTCGAGCTCGCGCTGAAGCTGGCGCGGCTGCACGGCACGGCGTAACGTGCCGCGCAGCGTGCCCGCGCCGTCCCCACCCGCCCGCCACCTGCTGCGCGCCCGCGACCACGCGGACGCGCGCTACGGCGACCCGTCGCTCGACGTGCCGGCGCTGGCGCGCCGCGCGCACAGCTCGACCGCGCACTTCAGCCGCTGCTTCAAGGAGACCTTCGGCGAGACGCCGCACCAGTACCTCCAGACGCGGCGGATCGAGCGGGCGCAGGAGCTGCTGCGGCTGAGCGAGCTGACGGTCGGCGAGATCTGCGTGGCCGTCGGCTACGCCTCGCTCGGGTCGTTCAGCGCGACGTTCAAGCGCACGGTCGGGCTGTCGCCGACGGCGTGGCGCGAGCAGGTCCGCGAGGAGGCGCTGCTCGCGCGGATCCCGTCGTGCTTCCGGCGCGAGTGGCTGCGCCCGCGCGCGGTGCCCGACGCGCAGCGCTGAGGAGCGGGTGCGCAGGTTTCGAGAAGCGCGGGCGCCCGGCCGGCGTTAGCGTCGGGCGCATGCTCAACCTCAAGGTAGGGATCCTCTGCGCGATGGTCGGCGATCAGGCCGAGGCGCTCGCGTGGTACACCGAGAAGCTCGGCTTCGAGAAGCGCGTCGAGGTCGACGCCGGCGAGTGGCACTGGGTCACCGTCGGCCCGCCCGGCCAGGACGACTTCGAGATCTCGCTGATCGACCCGTCGGTGCGGCCGGACATCGAGGCCGACGTCCGCTCGCTGATGGCCCGCGGCGGCCTCAACGGGATCATCATCCAGACCGACGACTGCCGCGCGGCCTACGCGGAGCTCTCGGCGCGCGGGGTTGAGTTCACGAGCGAGCCGGAGGACGTCTTCTACGGCGTCGACTGCGGCTTCCGCGACCCGTTCGGCAACGGCTTCAGGCTGACGCAGGTCGCCGATGTGCCGCTTCCCGCGCGCTGACGAACGCGTCGTGCTGGGCGCGGGCGCCGGCCCACAGGCGGGCCGTGCGCTCGGGCCCCAGCGGCGCGATGCCGAAGACGCCCTGGAGCGTGCCGGCGAGCGCGGCCTCGTCCTCCAGGACGGTGCGCTCGTCGATCTCCGGGCCCTTGCGCGACAGGGTCCGGGCGCGCAGCGTGACCACGTGGTCGGCGTGCGGCTGCTGGACGACGAGCGTCTGGACGAAGCTCGAGTCGGGTGAGGTGGCGAGCCGCGCGTGATGCTGCGCGAACGCGCTCAGCTCCACGGGCGCGTCGCCGAAGCGGAAGCCCGGCGAGGATCCCCACGCGTGCTGGCCCACCCACCAGCCGTCGCCGTCGCGCCCCACCGTCCACGTGAACGGCCCCTGCGCGTGCGCGCCCGGGCGCAGCGCCAGCGGCTCCAACGGCCCCTCTCCCCATCCGGCGTCGCAGATGTAGGAGTCGCCCTCCCGCGTCGTGGCGACCAAGGCCAGGTGGTTGGTCGGCGAGGCTCCCCGCTCGCCGACCACCCCCTCGCGCCGCTCCATCCCGAAGTCCAGCGCCTCGAGCAGCGTGAGCAGGATGGTGTTGATCTCGAAGCAGTAGCCGCCGCGCCCGGTCGCGAGCGTCCGGGCGATCAGCGCGTCGGGGTCCAGCGGGGCGTGCTCGCCGAGCTGCGCGGTCAGGCCGTCGTAGGCCAGGCTCGCGACGAACGCGCGGTGGACGGCCCGCAGGCCGTCCGCGTCCGGGGCCGGCCGCGCGTCCAGGCCGATCCGGCGCAGCAGCTCGTCGATGGTCGCGGCGTCGGGCACGGGGGCGGACTCTAGAGCGGTCCGCCCCCGGGACCCGCGCTCGGAGCTACTTGGTGTGGATCGTGTACGTGGAGCCCGTGTTCGGCACGTAGCTCCCGTTGGTCACGCCGGCGTACACGCGGTACTTGCCGCCGGAGCGGATCGTCACGTGCTTGCTGTACTTGGAGGACGCGCTGCTGTTGTGGCGCGCCACCGTGCCGGCGACCGTCACCCACGTCCCCTTCGAGTTCTGCTTCTGGATCGCGATCGGCGTGCCGTCCACGGCCGGGCGCAGCGAGCCCGAGAACGTGAGCTTGTGGCCCTTGTGGACGGTCCGCGCGCCGAGGTGCGTGGAGACGAGCACCGAGACGCTGACGACGACGATCGGGCTGACGACGGCCGGCTTGTCCGGCAGCGCGACGCGGTACTGCGTGTTGAACGGAACCGTCTTCAGGCCGAAGGAGAAGTTGCCCGC
The DNA here is from genome assembly GCA_025964215.1 of Conexibacter sp. GTDB lineage: Bacteria > Actinomycetota > Thermoleophilia > Solirubrobacterales > Solirubrobacteraceae > Baekduia. The sequence continues at coordinate 5,427 of JAOPZG010000474.1, read as the reverse complement.
GGCGTCGGTGACGAGCTTGTTGCCGTCGGCCTTGAAGCCCTGGGTGTAGGGGAACGGGTTGGACTGCAACACGACGTCGCGCCCGCCGTTGCCCGTCCCGGTGAGCTGGCCGGCGAGCGTCGTGGTCCCGCCGAAGGGCAGCGGGTTGGGCGTCGCGGCGAAGGTCACGCCGAGCGGCTGGACCTTGGTCTTGAAGCTGCGGTCACCGGCCTTCGTGGCGCCCTTGGCGTTGCGGGCGATCAGCCGGAAGTGGTAGGTCGTGGCCGGCGCGAGGCCGCCGATGTCGACGGTGATCGTCTTCTTGCCGTCGCCGCCGATGGTCTGCTCGGGCGTGACCGACCCGTAGGCGCTGGTCGCGCCGTACTGGAACTGGAAGGTCGTCGCGGCGCCGTTGGGGTCCACGGACCCCGTGAGGCGCGCGGTCTGCTGCGCGACGTTGGCGGCGCCGCCGGTGGTGACGGCGGGTGCGGTGGCCGCCTGGGCGGCCGTCGGGGCTGCGAGCGTCAGCGCGAGCGCGCCGGCGCGGAGCGCCCACTTGATGGTGCGGTGCATCGTCCCTCCCAAGGGATCAAGGTTCGTTCGTTCAGGAGCAGCAACACGCCAGGAGGGCGCGTGTCGCGGTTCGGTACCCAGATTTCACGTCCGAGCAGCGCCTGCACGTGGTCGTGCGGACGCGCCGAGGGCCGCGTCGAAGAGCGGAGCGACCGTCTTCAGCACCGCCGGGAGGCGCCGCGTGCGGTCCTCGGCGATGGCGTGCAGGACCAGCTCGTGGACCGCGCCGAGCAGCGCGATCGCCAGCGGCTGGGAGAGCGTGCGCTTGCCGCCCGCTCGCACGATCCGGCGCAGCAGCGCGGCGTAGCGGAGGTTCGTGCGCAGGTGGAGCTCCAGCGCCTCGGCGCCCGCGGCCTGGATCTCGACGTGGAAGACGCGGGTCATCTCGGGCCGCGCGGCCAAGGCCTTCAGGTAGGTCCCGATGACCGCGTCGATGCGCTGCCGCCACGGCAGCTCGGGCGCCGCGGCGCGCGCGCAGATGTCGTAGACGTGGGCCGCGGCGTCCTCGTAGGCGGCGAGCAGGCAGCGCTGCTTGTCGGCGAAGTGGTCGTAGAACGTGCGCTTGGAGATGCGCGCGCCGCGGGCGATGTCGTCGATCGTCACGGCCGCGTAGCCCTTCTCGGCCACGAGCATCGCCATCGCCGCGAGGACGCGGGCGCGGATCTCGGTGGCCGGGACGGCGGCGGGCATCGCGACGGACGGTAGCAGCGGCGCCAGCACGTTGGTACTGTCCAGTACCATGTCCCACACCAACCGCCAGATCCGCCTCGCGGCGCGCCCGCAGGGCGAGTGCAAGCCCTCCGACTGGGAGCACGTCGATGAGCCGGCGCGCGAGCCGGGCGAGGGCGAGTTCGCCGGCGCCACGAAGCTGATCTCGCTGGACCCGGCGATGCGCGGCTGGCTCAACGACGCGCGCTCCTACATCCCGCCGGTCGGCATCGGCGAGGTCATGCGCGCGGGGTCGATCGTCGAGGTCACGGCGTCCAACCACCCCAAGTACGCGGTCGGCGACCACGTGGTCGGGACCTTCGGCGTGCAGTCGCACGTCGTCTCCGACGGCAAGGGGGCGCTGAAGGTCGACGCGAGCGCCGCGCCGCTGCCGACCTACCTCGGCGCGCTGGGCATGCCGGGCATGACGGCGTACTTCGGCCTGCTCGACGTCGGCGCGCTGAAGGACGGCGAGACGGTGCTCGTCTCCGGCGCCGCGGGCGCGGTCGGCTCGATGGTCGGGCAGATCGCCAAGGTCAAGGGCGCGCGCGTCGTCGGCATCGCCGGCGGCCCGGAGAAGTGCGCGCTGCTGACCGACGAGCTCGGCTTCGACGCGGCCGTCGACTACCGCGGCGACGACGTCAAGGGCGCGCTGCGCGCCGCGACGCCCGACCGCGTGGACGTGTACTTCGACAACGTCGGCGGCGACATCCTCGACCTCGCGCTCGGCCGGATCAACCTGAAGGCGCGGATCGTCATCTGCGGCGCGATCAGCCAGTACAACAACGAGTCCCACGTCCAGGGGCCGTCGAACTACCTGGCCCTGCTCGTCGCCCGCGCGCGCATGGAGGGCTTCGTGGTCTTCGACTACGCCCGCCGGTACGCCGAGGCCGCCGCGGAGATCGCGGGCTGGATCGCCGAGGGCGCGATCACCACCAAGGAGCACGTCGTGACGGGCGGGATCGACGACTTCCCCGACACGTTGCAGATGCTCTTCCGCGGCGAGAACGTCGGCAAGCTCGTCCTCGAGGTCGCCTGATGGAGCTCCGCGACAAGGTCGCGCTGGTCACCGGCGGCGCGTCCGGGCTGGGCCGCGCGACCGTGCTGGCGCTGGCCGCCGAGGGCGTCGAGGTCGTCGTCGCCGACCTCGACGAGACCGAGGGCCGCGCGGTCGCCGAGCAGGTCGGCGGGCACTTCCTGGCCTGCGACGTCTCGGACTTCGACGCGAACCTCGCGCTCGTCGCCGACGCGGTCGACGCCGCGGGCGGGATCGACATCGCCTACCTCAACGCCGGGATCTCGAGCGGCTGCTCGCTCGGCGAGGACTTCTCGCTGGAGAAGTACCGCCGCGCCAACGGCGTCAACCTCGACGGCGTGATCTTCGGGACCCACGCGGTCCTGCCGGCGCTCAAGGCGCGGGGCGGCGGCGCGATCGTCGCGACCGCCTCGCTGGCCGGCCTCACGGCCGTCCCGTTCGACCCCATCTACGCCGCCAACAAGGCCGCGGTCGTCAACCTCGCGCGCTCGATGGGCCCGGCGCTCGCGGGCGACTCCATCACCTACAACGCGATCTGCCCGGCGTTCTCGGAGTCGAAGATCGTCGACCCGATCCGCGAGGTCCTGAGCGCCCAGGGCGTCCAGCTGATCCCGGCCGAGACGATCGCCGAGACCGTCCTGAGGATCATCACCGGCGGCGCGACCGGCGAGGCGTGGTTCGTGCAGCCGGCGCGCGAGCCGTCGCCCTTCACGTTCCGCAACGTGCCGGGCCCGGGAACGGGCAACGCGGCGCGGCCGGACGCGATGTAGCACTACGGCAATCCCGCGGGCTCGAGGTCCACCGAGTCCACGTACTGCTCCGGGTACCCGTACATCCCGTGCTCGACGATGTCGAGCCCGGCCGCCTCCTCCTCGGGCGTGACCCGCAGGCCGAAGACGGCCTTGATCGCCGCGAACGTGATGTAGGACAACACGAAGACCACCACGAACGCGATCGAGAGGCCCAGGGCCTGGACGCCGAGCTGCTCGAAGGACCCCGTGTAGAAGAGGCCGGGGTCGCCGACGACGTCCGGGCCGCCGACCAGGCGCGGCGACGCGAAGAGCCCGCAGCTGAGCGTGCCCCAGATCCCGGCGACCCCGTGGGCGCTCAGCGCGCCGATCGGGTCGTCGAGCTTGCGGTCGATCACCAGCACCGAGACGACGACGAGCAGGCCCGCGACGAAGCCGATGATGGGCGCGGCCCAGAACTCGACGAAGCCCGAGGGCGCGGTGATCGCGACGAGCGCGGCGATCGCGCCGTTGCCGATCATGCCGACGTCGAGCGTCTTGGTCAGGAGCTGCGCGGCCAGCGCGGCGCCGACGACGCCGGCGGCCGCGGCCATGTTCGTGACGACGACGACCTCGGCCATCCGGTTCCCGCTCGTGCCGAGCGTCGAGCCCGGGTTGAAGCCGAACCAGCCCAGCCACAGGATCAGCACGCCGATCCCGAAGAGCGGCATCGAGTGGCCGGGGATCGCGCGCGGTCGGCCGTCGGGCCCGTACTTGCCCTCGCGCGGGCCGAGCAGCAGCAGCGCGGCGAGGCCGCCGGTCGCGCCCGTGAGGTGGACGACCGTCGAGCCGGCGAAGTCCTGCATCCCGGCGCCGAGCTGGTCGAGCAGCCCGCCGCCGAAGATCCAGTGCGCGACCAGCGGGTAGATGAACCCGGCGAAGACGACGCTGTAGATCGGGTAGGCGATGAAGCGGATCCGCTCGAGCGTCGTGCCCCAGACGATCGACAGCGAGACCGCGCAGAAGACCATCTGGAAGAAGAAGTAGCCCGCGCCCGCGCCGTCCACCGGCCCGGCGATCGGGCTGCCGGCGTGCAGGACGCTGCCGTGGTCGAGGAAGAAGCCCGAGTCGCCGGCCAGCGCGGCGCCGCCGCCGAAGGCGAGCGCGAAGCCGACCATCCACCACGTCAGCGACGCGATGGAGAAGTTCACCAGGATCTTGGCCACGATCGTGCCGGCGTTCTTGCCGCGCGAGAACCCCATCTCGACGCAGGCGAAGCCGGCCTGCATGAACATCACGAGCACCCCGGTGACGAGCACCCACGTCGTGTCGAGCTCCGAGGCGATCTGCTGCAACTTCATGGGGACGTCAGCTCCTCCAGCGCGAGCTGGTCGGCGGGGATGGGGCGGCCGAGCAGGTAGCCCTGCCCGAAGGGGCACGCGTGCTCGCGCAGGAACGCGAGCTGCGCGTCGGTCTCGATGCCCTCGACGATCGTGCTCATGTCGAGCGCGTCGGCGAGCGCGAGGATCGCGGCGACGATCGCCGCCGAGCCGCGGTCGTCCGGGACCTTGTCGAGGAACGCGCGGTCGACCTTGAGCACCTGCACCGGCAGGTCGCGCAGGCGGGCGAGCGAGGAGTGGCCGGCGCCGAAGTAGTCGATCGCGATCTTCAGCCCGGCCTCGTGGAGCTCGTCGAGCAGCGAGCGGTGGCGGTGCGCGTCGCTCATGACGGCGGTCTCGGTCAGCTCGGCGCAGAACTGCTGCGGGCGCAGCCCGTGGGCGGCGATCCGCTCGGCGATCGAGGACACCAGGTCGGTCCGGCGGAGCTGGCGCGGGGAGAGGTTGAAGGAGAGGCGCGGGCGCTGGCCGACCGCGGCCCAGCGCAACCCCTGCTGGCAGAGCTCCTCGATGACCCAGTCGCCGATCGGGTCGATGAGGCCCGTCTCCTCGGCGATCGGGATGAAGTCGCCGGGCGGGACGAGGCCGTGCTTGGGGTCCTCCCAGCGCACGAGCGCCTCGACGCCGGTGAGCGCGCCGTCGTCGAGCGAGACGATCGGCTGGTAGTGCAGGCGCAGCTCGCCCTCGCCGATCGCGCGCCGCAGGCGGGTGGTGAGCGAGAGCCGCGCGCGGGCGTCGCCCTCCTCCTGCTGGTAGACGGCGACGCTGCCGCTGCCCGTGCGCTTGGCCTGGTACATCGCGGCGTCGGCGCGCTTGAGCAGCTCCTCGGCGTCGTCGGCGTGCTCGGGGAAGAGCGCGACGCCGATCGAGGCGCCGACGTGGAACTCCGCGTCGGAGATCTCGTAGGGGCGCTCGAGCGCGCTGGCGATCCGCTCGGCCGCGAGCTGCGCGGAGGCCGCGGCGGTGTCGGCGCCGGAGCAGTGCATCAACAACAGGAACTCGTCGC
>JAOPZG010000484.1 GCA_025964215.1 Conexibacter sp. | reverse complement strand
ACGGCGCGCTGACGGCCGCGGCCGGCGGGTGCCCGGTCGGGTCCGAGCGCGAGGCCTGCCGCGAGGATGCCGAGGCTCATGGATGGGTTCCCTTCAGGGCTGGCATCGTCGACTGCTGCTCCCGCGTCGGTGAGGTGACCGTCGACCGTTCGCGGCCAACGTAAGCTATGTTAGCTACTAATAGCCGAGCCACTCAGACTCGGCTAGTCGCCCGCCACAGGGTTCCGTGCGTCTCCTCCTCGTTCGGCGCACGGAACCTGGGTGATCCCGCTCGGGCCCTGGCGGCCCCTTGTCAGACGGACGGCCGTGGACTTCCTCGACGCACTCCTCATCCTGTTCGCCGGCCTCTGGGCCGGGGCGATCAACACGATGGTCGGCAGCGGCACGCTGGTGACCTTCCCGGTGCTGCTCGGCCTCGGCTACGCGCCGATCGTCGCCAACATGTCCAACAACGTCGGCCTCGTCCCGGGGTCGATCTCGGGAACGCTGGGCTACCGCGCGGAGCTGCGCGGGCAGGGCCCTCGCGCGATCCGCCTGGTCATCGCGGCGGCGCTGGGCGGGACCGCGGGCGCGACCCTGCTGCTGACGCTGCCGCCCGATGCGTTCAAGGCGATCGTGCCGGTCTTCATCGGCATCGCGCTCGTGCTGGTGGTGCTGCAGCCGCGCCTGGCCAAGGCGATCGCCGCCCGGCGCGCCGAGGTGCACCCGCACGGCGGGCGCGGCGTCCAGGTCGCCGTCGCGCTCTGCGGCGTCTACGGCGGCTACTTCGGCGCGGCGCAGGGGATCCTGCTGCTCGCGGTCCTGGGCCTCGGGCTCGACGACACGCTGCAGCGCGTCAACGCCATCAAGAACCTGCTGACGCTGGTGGTCAACGGCGTCGCCGCGATCGCGTTCATCGCGCTGGGGGACATCGCGTGGGACGTCGCGGCGCTGATCGCGGTCGGCTCGGTGATGGGCGGGCAGATCGGCAGCCGCGTCGGGCGCCGCCTGCCGGACTCCGCGCTGCGCGGCCTGATCGTGGTGGTCGGCTGCTTCGCGATCGTGAAGCTGCTCGTCACCTGACCTCTACAAGCACAATGTTGACAACCATAGTCAAAGTAGGCAGGCTAGCCACCAATCGCAGGGTCATCGGGTCTGGGAGCCCAGGAGGAAGAGAGTCATGAACGCACTGCAAGAACGGTTCCGTCGTCGTCGCACCGGCCGGATGAGCATGGTCCTGGCCGCCGGCTGCCTCGTGGTCGCGCTGGCGCTGGCCGCCTGTGGCAGCGACAGCAAGGACAGCAAGAGCAGCGGTGGCGGTGGTGGCGGCTCGAAGGCCGCGATCAACATCGGCAACATCAGCGCGCTGACCGGGCCGATCCTGCTGCCCTTCGGCGCCCAGGGCGCCAAGGCCTACTTCGACGCCCTCAACAAGGCGGGCGGCATCAACGGCCGCAAGGTCAACTACATCGTCGCCGACGACAAGACCGACCCGACCGCGGCCTCGCAGCAGGCCCGCAAGCTCGTCCAGCAGAGCAACGTCGTGGGCTTCGCCGGCGGCGTCAGCCTCGTCGACTGCACGGTCAACGGCAAGTTCTACCAGCAGCAGAAGGTCGCCAACGTGATGGGCGGCGCGTCGGATCCGACGTGCTTCACCAACCCCATGATCTCGCCGGTCAACACCGGTGTGCTCACGGGCGTCACCGCCGGCCTCTACTACATGGGCAAGACGCTGGGCCAGGTCCCGTCCTGCACGTTGAACAACAACATCCCGACGATCAACGACGCCTACGGCGGCGCGATCTCGCGCTACGAGCAGCTGACCGGCCAGAAGGTCGGGTTCCAGACGCACGCCGTGACGCCGAACTCGAACCTGACCACGTTGATGCTCCAGGTCAAGAAGGCCAACTGCAAGAGCCTCGTCGCCACGTTCAGCGGCGCGCAGGTCCCGGCACTGGTCAAGGCCATCAAGCAGGTCGGCTGGAAGGGCGGCCTGCTGCTGGGCGGCGCCAGCTACGTGGCCAGCACGCCGAAGTCGCTGGGCGCCGACGGCGAGGGCGTCTACACCACCTCCGAGCTGTTCCCGTTCACCTCGAACGACCCGATCCTGGACCCGGTCAAGAAGGACCTCAAGGCCGACAACGTCGAGCTCACGGGCCTGACCGAGGCCGGCTGGCTCTCGGCCAAGATCATGGCCGACACGCTGAAGACCATCAAGGGCGACATCACCAAGGCGTCGGTCCTGGCCGCGTTGCAGAAGCTGACGTCCTACGACACCAGCGGGCTGACCGCGCAGCCGTACGCCTTCGGGCCCGGCAACGCGCACAACCCGAACCAGGCGATCTGGCCGGTGGTCATCAAGAACGGCGACTGGGACCCGGCGGCGACGAAGTTCTCGACGCTCCCGAGCTCCTAGGCGAACCGCCAGAGATCGAGACGGACGGAGACGGACGTGATTCAGGCAGGAGTGTCGGGCATCCTGGCCGGCGCGGCGGTGGCGATGCTCGGCGCCTGCATGGTGTTCATGTACCGCATGGTGCGGGTGCTGAACTTCGCGCAGGTCGCCATCGGCACCGCCGGCGCGTTCGTCTCCATCATCCTCGGTGAGCACGGCTGGCCGTTCGTGCCGGCCGCGCTCGCCGGGGTGCTCGCGGCGACCGCCATCGGCGTGCTCTGCGGAACCATCATGTCCGCCCTGTTCACCGAGGCCTCGACCGAGGCCCGGTCGACGGTCGCGATCACGTTCCTGATCGCGCTCGTGACGCTCGGCTCGTGGATCTTCGGCAGCGACCCGCGGCCGATCCCGCAGCTGCTGCCGCACTCCAACGTCCAGGTCGGCGACATCGAGGTGTCGGCGGCGACGATCGTCACGCTGATCCTGGCGATCGGGCTCGCCGGGGCCGCGACCTACCTGCTCAAGCGGACGCGGGTCGGGACGCTGCTGCGGGCGATGGCCGAGGGCTCGCGCGCCGCCGAGCTGCTCGGCGTCCCGTCGCGCCGGATGGCGATCGGTGTCTGGGGCGTGAGCGCGGCCGTGGCGGCGATCGCCGTCCTGCTCGCCGCGCCGACGCGCCAGTCGGACTTCACGTCGCTCTCGGTGCAGCTGCTGCTGCCCGCGGTCGCGGCGGCCTCCCTCGGCCTGCTGAAGTCGCTGCCCGGCGCGGTCGCGGCCGGCCTGTTGATCGGCATCTGCGAGGCGCTGGTGACCTACAGCTCGGACCTTGCGCCCTACGCGGACGCTGTGCCGCTCGTGGCGATCCTCCTCGTCCTCGGATGGACGCAGCGAAAGGCGGTGTGGGATGAGGCTCGCTGAGCGGCTCACCAAGGGCGTGGGCGTCGGCGGGCTGGTCTCGCTCGTCGCCTTCGCGCTGATCGTGCTCGTCGTCCCGCAGATGCTGTCGGACTACGACCTCTTCCTCGCGACGAGCGCGCTGATCGTGGCGCTGATGGTGCAGGGCGTCGGCATGGTCACCGGCCGCGCCGGCCTGATCGTCCTGTCCCAGCTCGGCTTCGCGGCGGTCGGCGCCTACGTCTTCCTGCTGATGCGGATCCACGTCGGGGGCGCCGGCTTCCTGGTCGCCGTCGTCGTCGCGGGCATCGCCACGGCGGCCGTCGGCCTGCTCGTCGGCCTGCCGGCGCTGCGGCTGCGCGGCGTCAACCTCGGGATCCTGACGCTCGTCTTCGGCGTCACCGTCACGGTCGTGCTGACGACCAAGGGCTTCCCCGGGCAGAGCAAGGCGTACTTCGCCGACCGGCCCGACTGGCTGGTCGCCGACAAGTCCTACTTCTACCTCTGCGGCGGCGTCTTCGCGCTGACGTCGATCGCCTTCGCGCTGCTGGACCGCACGCGGCTGGGCGCGAGCTGGCTCGCCGCGCGGCGCAGCGAGCGGGCGACGGCGGCGCTGGGTCGCAGCGTCGCCCGCACGAAGACCAGCGCGTTCGCGCTCTGCGCGCTCGTGGCCGGGCTCGCCGGCGCGCTGTTCGTCGGGCAGCAGGGCACGGTGACCGTCGAGAGCTTCGGGCCCGTGACCTCCCTGATCATCTTCGCGGTCGCGATCATGATGGGCGCGCGCTACCCCGAGGGCGCGCTGCTGGCCGGGGCGCTGAACACCTTCCTGCCGGTCTTCCTGGACGACCTCAACGTCTCCCAGAACGTGCCGAACCTGCTGTTCGCGGCGGGCGCGGTGATCGGCCTGCTGCACGGCCGGGGCGCGGCCGAGGACATCCGCTGGCGGCTGACGCGCCGCTTCGGGCGCAAGGGCCCGGAGCTGGCGGTCGCCTCGGCGGACGCGGACGCGGACGCGAGCGCGGCGGTGGCCGGCAACGGCGCGGGCGGGCTCACGGTGCGCGGGCCGCTGATCGTCGGCGCCACGCGCTCCGAGCACGTGGCGGCCGACGTCCCCGCGCTGGAGATCCGCAACCTGTCGATGTCCTACCGCAACGTCCGCGCGCTCAGCGACGTCAGCGTCATCGTCCCCCAGGGCTGCGTCACCGCGGTGATCGGGCCCAACGGCGCGGGCAAGTCCACGCTGATCGACTGCGTGACCGGGTTCGTCCGCGACTACGAGGGCGAGATCAGCGTGCTCGGCGAGCGGCTCGACGCGATGCCGGCGCACGTCCGCGCGCGTCACGGGATCCGGCGCTCGTTCCAGCAGGACCGCACGATCCCCGAGCTGACCGTCGAGCGCTACCTGCGCCTGGCGATGCCGCGCGAGGCCAGCGCCCAGACCTCGCCCGAGGAGCTCGAGGACATGCTGGCCTTCTTCGACGGCCCGCATCCCTCGCGGATGCTCGCCTCGGTCGACGTCGGCAGCCGCCGCGTCGTCGAGGTC
>JAOPZG010000472.1 GCA_025964215.1 Conexibacter sp. | reverse complement strand
CCAGAACGCCGGCGTCGTCTGGTCGCCGATCGCGCACCCGGGCTACGAGGTGCTGTTGCAGGCCGTGCTCCAGCCGTCGTAGCGCGCTACGCGGTTCCGCGCAGCCCGGCCGGATGGGGAGTGGGACGCGGCGCTCGCGCGGCCTATGCTGCACCGACCATGGACAGGATCCTCGATCGGTCACGGCGCTCCATCATCGTCGCGTGCGCGCTGCTGCTCGTGCTCGCCGGCGCGGGCGCGGGCGCGGGCCGTGCCGCGGCGGACCCCGCGACGCCGACGCCCACGCTCGCCACCGCGGGGCCAATCGTCGTCGGCACGGTCGTGAGCTGGATCGACCCGGCGCCCGCGCCCGGCTACGCGCTGGTCGGCGCCGGCGGCGGCGACGAGTACACGTGCCCGGCGAGCTACGCCGGCGGGACGCTCGACGACGACCCCAACACGATCGCGGTCTGCAACCACCGCGGCTTCGGGGGCGAGTACACGGTGCTCGCCCGCGACGCCGGAATGAACCTCTTCTACGTCCGCGAGGCCGCGCCGACGCCGTTCCAGGCCGGCGGCTGCTGCGTCCACTACTGGTCGGCGCCGGTGTTCATCCCGGTGCCGAGCGCGGCGGACCCGGTGGTCGTGCCGCCGGTCGTCGCGACGCCCGACCCGGTGGCGCCGGTGCTCCCGGCGCCCGCGCCCGTCGTCGTGCCGGCGCCCGCACCAACGCCTACACCTACGCCGGTGCCCGCGCCCGCCGCGCCCGTCGCGGCGCACGCGGTGACGATCGGCCCCGCCACCCTGACGCCGTCGAGCCTCACGCCGAGCGCCGCGCAGGACCCCGCGGCCGTCCTCACCTGCAGCGCGAGGTGCACCGCCACGCTGAGCAGCACGCTCCAGCTCGGCAGCAGGAAGACCACGCTGAAGGCCCAGAAGGCGAAGCTCGCGGCAGGCCGCCACACGCGCCTGACCATCCACCTCTCCGTCGCGCAGCACCGCGCGATCCGCAAGGCGCTCGCCGCCAAGCAGGTCGCGCGCGTGGTGACGACGATCCGGCTCGCCGGGCAGGCCAAGCCCGCCAAGCTCACGTTCGCCTACCGGCCCTAGGCGGCCGCGGCATCGCGGAGGACCGCGGTCCCCGCGGCGCGGTCGTGCAGCGCGCGGCCCGGGCCGAGGAGCGCGGCGCCCGTGTCCAGGACAACCAGCGCCACGGCGATCACGACGAGGTGCGGGGCGACGAGCACGACGAGCCCGCCGCCGATGACCAAGTGCTTGAGGAGCAGCTCCCGCCAGAGCGCGACGGAGAGGGAGACGCTCCCGGCGACGGTGGTGACGGCGAGCGCGAGCGCCCGCTGATGGAGGTCGAGGTGAAGGCCGTGCCAGTGCCAGACGGCCGCGTGAGCGCGAGCCAGGGGAGGCTCACGAGCAGTCCGTCGAGGAGCCACGCTACGGCGCGCCGGCCCCAGCGCCGCCGGCGCTGGACGCGCCAGCGGCGCGCCGCGTCCTCGCCGGAGATCGCGCCGTCCACCGAGGACGCAGGCGCCGCCGCCCGCTCCCGCATCACCTCACCCGCCGCGGCACGAAGTGGATGGCGCCTGCGCGCGCCACCACGCTTGCCGAGCGCTTGCGCTTCATGTGCAGCGCAAGCTAGCATGTGCAGAACATGAAGATGCTCCAGGTCCGCAACGTGCCCGACGACCTGCATCGCGCGCTCAAGGAGCGTGCCGCCCGGGAGGGCACCACGATGTCCGAGCTGGTGCTGCGGGAGTTGCCGCGGCTGGCGCACAAGCCGACGCCGGAGACCGTCGCTGCGCGGATCCGCGGGCGGGCGCCGGTGCCGGGCGCGCCTGCGGCGGAGCTCATCCACGACGAGCGTGACCGGCGTTGACGCTCGTCGTCGACGCCAGCGCCCTCGCCGAGCTGCTGCTCGCGCGGCCGGCAGCCGCGGCGGTCGCCGAGCAGTTCGCCCGTCACGGCTACGACCTGCACGCGCCGCATCTCCTGGACGTCGAGGTGCTCAGCGCGCTGCGCCAGGTCGTCGCACGCGGCGACGCGGACACGGAGCGTGCCGAGCAGGCGCTCGAGGATCTGCTCGACCTGCCGATCGAGCGCCACGGCCACGACATCCTCGCCGGGCGCATCTGGGCGCTCCGCGAGAGCTTCTCCGCCTACGACGCGGCGTATGTCGCGCTTGCGGAGCTGGTCAGCGACGACGGCGTGTCGCTGCTGACCGCCGACGCGCGGCTCGCGCGCGCCGCCACGGCGCAGACGCGGCTCACCGTCATCTGCGTCGCCTGACCCGCTTACTCCGCCTGGCGGCCGAGGATCGCGACGAAGCGCTCGATGCGGCGGTGCTCGTCCTCGGGCAGCGGGCCGTCGTGCTCGACGAGCAGGGTCATCGGCGCGCGGTCGCGGGCCCAGGCGCGGGCCTCGGCGCCGAAGGACGGTGCGATCCAGACCAGGGCGAGGCCGGCGGCGAACGCGCGGACCGACGCCTCGGCGGCCTCGGGCGTCGACTCGCGGCGCAGGACGGTGACGGCGGGACGATCCAGGGCGCGCGCGACGGCGTCGATCGCGTCGAGGCCGCCGGCGTCCACGGCGAGCGCCATCTCGCCCTGGCGCAGCAGTTCGGTCGCCCAATCGGCCGGCGCGCCCTCGAGCGCGGCGGCGGGCGTGACGAGGCGGAAGACGGGATCGGTCACGGCGCGAACCGTAGCTTGCGGGCGGTCTTCTCCTCGTTGGTTGTCATAACGCTGATTAGCGGGCATTGTCGGCTCCGAACCGGCGAACGCAACGCGAAGGAGCGACACGATGAAGGTGACCGCGGTGGGCTCGCGCCTGTCCTCCGGCACGCTGGGGCGCGCCCTCGACGCGATCCCGCCGTCCGCCGGCGCCTGGGTCATGGGCACCGCGATCGTCTCGATCGGGCTGTCGCTCGACGGCCAGGAGCTGCTCTCGCGCGTCATCGCCGCGATCGCCGCCGCCATCTGGGCGACCCTCGCCGGGCTTCTCCCGCTGCGCGCCCTGCGCGACCCACCGCGCTTCCGGGCCGACGCGCGCACGCCGGGAGCGCTCACCGCGCCCATCGCCACGGCCGTGCTCGGCACCCGGCTGACGTCGCTCGGCTGGACCTGGGCCGGGATCGCGGCGCTGACGCTCGCCGCCGTGCTCTGGGTGGCGCTGCTCGGCCCGGTGCTCGTCGCCTGGAAGTCGCCGACCGTGGGCGTCTCGCTGCTGCTGGCCGTCTCCGCCGAGTCGCTGGCCGTGCTCAGCGCCACGCTCGCGACGCCGGAGCGCGCACGCTGGCTGCTGATCGCCGCGGTCGTCCTCTTCGGGCTCGGGCTCGTCTTCTACCTGCTCGTGCTCTCCCGCTTCGACGTCCGGCAGCTCGCCGTCGGACATGGCGACCACTGGATCACGGGCGGCGCGCTGGGGATCGCGGCGCTCGCGGCCGGCCGGATCCATGCCGCCGCGAGCGCGCTCGACGCCATCGGAGGCGGCAGGTCAGCGCTCGAGGACATCGCCTTGGCGCTCTGGGGCCTGACGATGCTGTGGCTCCTGGCGCTGCTGGCCTCGGAGGTGCGATGGCCGCGCCTCGCCTACGACGAGCGCCGATGGTCGACCGTGTTCCCACTCGGGATGTACGCCGCGTGCAGCTTCGCCGTCGGGTCCGCGGCGCACGCCGACGCGATCCTCGCCTTCGCCCGCGCATGGGTGTGGATCGGCCTCGCCTCGTGGGTGGTGGTGTCCATCGCCACGATCAGGCGCCTGGCCGGCGTCGTGCTCACCGACGCCTCCAGCACCGCCGGCACGCGAGCGCCGCGGTGATCGGGTCGTGGAGGCTGCCGTCGTCGTAGCCGCCGTGGTCGTAGGTCACGACCGGGGCCGCGGCCGGGCGCGCGTCGTCGGCGGCGATGGCGTGGACGGTGATGCGGTGCAGCGGGACCTGCGTCCGGCGGCCGGTGCGGAGGTCGAGCCGGAAGAGGTCCGAGGTGTCGTCGTAGTCGTTGGCGCCGAGCCAGAGCAGCCGGTCGCCGGCGAAGCTCGGCGAGCCGACGTCGTAGGAGCCCTCCATGACCCCGCCGCCGCCCCTGTCGACGGTCTGCTCGGGGTGCTTCGGGCGCCACAGGCGGATCGTCTCCGTGGTGCTGTCGGCCGGCTCGCTCACCACATAGGCCACGCCGAGCCGGCCGCTGTCGAGCTCGCCGATCTGCCCGCGGTGGCGCGCGAGCCGGCGCGGGACGGCGCTGCCGGGCTCGAGCTGCCACAGCGACGAGGCGGCGTGGCGGCCGGACGTCGTCGCGTAGACGAGGCGGCCGGCGAAGACGGTCACCGCCAGGACGCGGAGGCGCGGGTCGATCGCGGCGGGCACCGAGCGCTCGGCGCCGCTGCGCAGGTCGAGCAGCCAGAGGGACGTCGCGCCCGGCGTGCCGCGCCACCCGGCGAGGACGGCGCGCCCGGCGGCGTCGGTGCCGAGCTCCGGGGCGACGTCGTCGCGCAACGGGCGTCCGATCGCGCGCGGC
>JAOPZG010000469.1 GCA_025964215.1 Conexibacter sp. | reverse complement strand
AACCAGTCGCCGCCGATGTCGTAGCCGGGCAGGACGTTGCCCGCGATCAGCGCGCCGGCGATCCGCAGGATCCGCGGCGGCAGGAGGTTCTGCTGGATCTCGGCCGCGGGGGTCGTGGGCCGGGTGCGCCGGACCGCGGCGATGGCGTCCGTGTAGTCGTCGGCGAGCGCGATCGCGGCGGCCGCCTCGGCGGCGAGGTCGCGGATCGCGTCGTCGCCGGCGCCGATCGCCACGAGCACGCCGATCGCGCGGCCGCGCAGGTACATCGGGGCGACGGCGACGCCGGGCAGGACCTCCTCGATCGACGCCCGCAGCGCCTCGACGCCCTCGCGCGGGATCTCCGGCCCGACGGCCAGCGGGACCGCGAGCCGCGCGGGGAAGCCGCCGCCGCCGGCCATCCGCTGCAGCGTCGTCCCGTCGAGGTCGCAGAGGTAGACCGCGGCCGCCGTGACGCCGCCCAGGCGCTGGGCCTCGGCGACGATCTGGTCGCCGAGCTGGAACGGTGGGACCTTGTTGAGGACGTCGGTGACCGAGAGCGGCGTCGGCGCGGTGTGCGCGAGCTCGCCGGCGGGGCGGACGAACTCGCGCTCGTTGGCCTCGGCGTCGTCGCGCTCCTGGCGGCGGACGGCGTCGACGAGATCCTCGCGCTTGGGGAAGTGGCGATACGCCGTGCCGCGCCCGACGCCCGACGCGGTCGCGATCTCGATCATCGTCGCCTCGGGCTTCTCGGCCAGCAGGCGCCGCGCGGTCTCGACGAGCTTCGTCCGGTTGAGCGCCGCGTCGCTGCGACGGCGCCGCCGCTTGCCGACCGGGTTCTGGTCCTTAGGCATCCACGCGGATCCTAGGGCAAAACGGGACAGCGTGTCTCAGGTAGAAGAAGGAGACACGCTGTCCCGCTTAGACGCGTCGCGCGTCAGCGCGACTTGACGGACTTCGCCGACTTCTTGATCGCCTCGCCGGCGGACTTCGCCGCCGCCCCCGCGGCGCTGCCGGCACGCTTGGCCGAGGACTTCGCGTCGGTCCCCGCGTCCTTGGCCGCGTTCTGCTGACGGGTGGCGGCGGCCTTCTTGGCCGACTCCGAGCGCTGGGCCTTGGTCTGCTGAGCCATGGGGCTCCTCCTCGTGTCGTGGGCGTTCGGCCGGGGCTACCCTGCTGCCGGGGATCGCGACCGCGGGTGCGCGGTCAGGCAGGCGCGGTCAGGGGGTCGGCGGGCGCCGCATGGGGTAGGGGCCACCGATGAACCGCAACCTGGTCCTGTCCATGCTCGCGCTTGCCGTGCTCGCGCTGCCGGCGTGCGGCGGGAGCGGCGGCAGCAGCGACGAGGACCAGATCCGCCAGGTCGTGACGGAGAGCGCGAAGACGCCGGCGAAGCTCTGCGAGGACCTCGCCGCGGCGCCGCTGAAGGCGATCGGCGGCAAGGCCAAGTGCACGCAGCTCGCCAAGGGGCAGAAGGGCGCCGACGTGAAGATCGGGACGGTCGCGGTCAAGGGCGACACCGCGATCGTGAAGGCCGCCGGCGCCGGCAGCGGCACCGGCGACATCAAGCTCGTCAAGGAGGACGGGGACTGGAAGATCTCGCTCGAGTCCTGATTGCCTGGGGGATCGGGGATCAGGCGCTCGAGAGACTGCGTCCCCACCGACCGCCGGCGAACGCGCCCATCACGACCACCATGTACGCCGACCAGACGATCGCCTGCGCGACCGTCGTCTGCGCCGTGAAGTTGATGGTGCCCTTGAGCAGCGCGGCGTACCAGCTGCCCGGCGGGATCTGGTCGCTGACGTCGAAGGCGTAGGTGAACACGCCGCCGATCGCGCCGCCCTCCTGGAGGTCGTGGACCCCGTAGGCCAGCACGCCCGCGGCGACCACGATCAGCCCGGCGCCCGTCCACGTGAAGAAGCGCGCGAGGTCGAGCGAGACCGAGCGCCGGTAGAGCAGCCACGCCAGGACGACGGACGTCCCGATGCCGAGCGCGAAGCCGACGACCGGCGTGGTCGTCGTGCCGGCCGCCTGGACCGCGCTCCAGAAGAAGAGCGCCGTCTCGAGCCCCTCGCGGGCGACGGCGAGGAACGCGGTCGCGACCACCGCGAGGCCGCCGACCGCGATCGCGCTCCCGAGCCGGCCGCCGAGCTCCGTGCTCATCCCGCGCGCGGTCCGTCGCATCCAGAAGACCATCCACGTGACGAACCCGACGGCGACGATCGAGAGCGTCCCGCCGAAGATCTCGCGCGACTGGAAGCTCTGGAGGATCGACGTCGAGGTGAACGTCAGCAGCGCGCCGAAGGCGACGCTGACCGCGATCGCCAGCGCCACCCCGTAGGCCACCGGGGCCAGCCGGTCGCGCCGTCCCACCTTGACCAGGTAGGCCACCAGGATGGTCACGACCAGCGAGGCCTCGAGCCCCTCGCGCAGGCCGATGAGGTAGTTGGCGAACACCTAGCCGGCCGCGACGCGCTCCGGCGGCGTCTGGTCCCTCTTGGTCACCGTCAGGTACGTCACCAGGGCCAGGATGCAGCCGAGGAAGATGTAGGACGTGCCGGTCGTGCCGAGGCCGAGGCCGCCGTACTTGTGGCTGCTCTGCGACATCTCGTCGCCGATCGACGCGCCGAGCGGGCGGGTCAGGATGTAGGCCAACCAGAACGACAGGATCGGGTTGAGCTTCAGCACGTAGTGGGCGAACGTCACGACGGCGATCGCGCCGGCGAAGATCGCGATCGAGATCGCGTAACCGAGGTCGGCCTTCTCGGCGATCAGGTCGCCCGCGGCGGTGCCGAGCGCGAAGGTGAAGAGGATCGTCAGCCAGTAGAACGCCTCGCGCCGGGTGGTGACGATCGAGTGGATCGACAGCGTCCGCTCGACGCCCCACCATGCCGCGAAGACGATCGCGAGGATCACGGCGAAGATCGGCGTCGTGGTCGTCAGCGCCACGTTGTGGCCGTCGGTCAGGTTGTCGGTGATGAGCGTGCCGAAGACGCTGATGACCACGACGTTGGCCCAGTAGATGAGCGGCACGTAGCGCTTGACCTGGAACTGGGCCAGCAGCAGCACGGCGAGCAGCGCGCCGGTGAAGTACGTGGTGTTGACCAGGCCGAAGCCGAGGTTGTCGTTGAGGTAGTCGGCGGCGGTCTCGCCGACGGTCGTGCACATGATCTTGATGACCCAGAAGAAGAGCGTGACCTCCGGGACCTTGTTCAACATCTTGCGCCCGAGCGACGGAACCGCGTCCGCGTGGGTGGTGGTCGTCATGGCCGCACTGTGCGCCAGGGAACCTTGCGCCGACCTGACTGGGCGCCCGCCCGCCGCCTGCCGTTCAGGTTCTTGTCAGGGTGCGTTCCTAGCCTCGGACGACATGCGCAAAGGCACGGAGCCGCTGGCGGCCAAGGTCCCCGAGATCACCACGCTCTTCTGGGTCCTCAAGATCCTGACGACCGGGATGGGCGAGGCGATGTCGGACTTCATGGGCCAGCACAGCGTCCCGGTGGCCGGGCTCGTCGGGATCTTCGGGACGCTGTTCGCGTTCCGCCTCCAGTACCGGCGCCGCGCCTACCACGCGCCGACCTACTGGTTCACGGTCATGATGGTGGCGATCTTCGGGACGATGGTCGCCGACGGGATCAAGGACGGACTCGGGCTCTCCTACGCGATCACGACGCCGTTCTTCGCCGCCCTCGTCGCGATCGTCTTCTGGCGCTGGCAGCGCAGCGAGGGGACGCTCGACATCCACACCATCACGACGCGGCGGCGCGAGACCTTCTACTGGTCGGCGGTCCTTGCCACCTTCGCGCTCGGCACGGCCGCCGGCGACCTCACGGCGATCACGCTGAACTGGGGCTTCTTCCCCTCGGCGGTCCTGTTCTTCGGGGTCATCGCGCTGCCGATGCTCGGCTGGTGGCGCTTCGGCCTCAACCCGGTCGTCGCGTTCTGGGCCGCGTACGTCGTGACCCGCCCGCTCGGCGCGTCCTTCGCCGACTGGTTCAGCAAGCCGCACCCGCAGTCCGGCCTCGGCCTCGGCGACGGCACGGTCAGCGCGATCGAGTTGGTGCTCTTCGTCGCGCTCGTCGCCTACACCGCGATCCGCAAGGACGACATCCAGCGGGGTGGGGGGGACGGGTTCGGTGGCGGTCTGCCGCCGCGCCCGCGCGCCGAGCAGCACGCGCGCCCGGGCGTCCTGCGTCCGCAGCCGGCCGAGGGCTAGATCGCCGGCGAGATCAGCCCGCGCTCGTACGCGTAGACCACGATCTGCACGCGGTCGCGCAGCGCGAGCTTCGCGAGCACGCGGCCGACGTGCGTCTTGACGGTCGCCTCGGAGAGGACGAGCTCCTCGGCGATCTCGGCGTTGGAGAGCCCGCGGGCGACGGCGATCAGGACCTCGCGCTCGCGCGGCGTCACGCCGTCGAGCTGCGGATCGCTCAGGCGTCCTGCGCGCCCGGGGTCCGGGAGCTGGTCGGCGAGGCTCTCCAGCAGCCGCCGCGTCGTGCTCGGCGCGACGACCGAGTCGCCGCTGGCGACCGAGCGGATCGCCGAGAGCAGGTCGGCGGGCTGGGCGTCCTTGAGCAGGAAGCCGCTGGCGCCCGCGCGCAGCGCGGCGTAGGCGTACTCGTCGAGGTCGAAGGTGGTGAGGATGATCACGCGCGAGCGACCGCCGCGCTCCACGAGGCGGCGCGTGGTCTCGACGCCGTCGATCCCGGGCATCCGCACGTCCATCAGGACGACGTCGGGCTGCAGGCGCTCCACGACCTCGAGCGCCTCCTCGCCGCCTGACGCCTCGCCGACGAGCTCGAGGTCGGGCTGCGCCTCGAGGACCATCCGGAAGCCCATGCGCAGCAGCTCCTGGTCGTCGACGAGCACGATCGACGTGCGGCTCATGCGCGGGCCGCCGCGGCCGTGAAGCTCAGGCGCGTCGCGGTCCGCCAGCCGCCGCTCGCGCGCGGCCCGGAGACGAGCGCGCCGTCGTAGACCGCGGCGCGCTCGCGCATGCCGCGCAGCCCGCCGCCCTCGTCGGCCGCGGCCACGGTCGCGCCGCCGTGGTCGACCACCTCGACGCCTACGTCCTGCTCGCCGATGCGCAGCGTGACCTGCG
>JAOPZG010000471.1 GCA_025964215.1 Conexibacter sp. | reverse complement strand
CACCAAGATCTCCTTCATCAACGAGATCGCCAACGTGTGCGAGGCGACGGGCGCCGACGTCGTCGAGGTCGCCAAGGGCATGGGCCTGGACGACCGCATCGGGCCGAAGTTCCTCCAGGCCGGGCTCGGCTTCGGCGGCTCGTGCTTCCCGAAGGACGTCACCGCGCTCAAGCAGCTCGCCGGCAACTCGGGCTACCACTTCCAGCTGTTGAACGCCGTCATCGAGGTCAACGAGCTCCAGAAGCGCCGCGTCATGGGCAAGCTCGAGAAGCACCTCGGCTCGCTCGTCGGCCGGCGCATCGGCCTGCTCGGCCTCGCCTTCAAGCCGAACACCGACGACATGCGCGAGGCGACCTCGCTCGTGCTCAGCGCGCGTCTGCAGGCCGCGGGCGCGACGGTCGTCGCCTACGACCCGATCGCCGAGGACGAGGCGCGCAAGCTCATCACCGGGATCGAGTTCGCCGCCAACGCGCTCGAGACGGTCGAGGGCGCCGACGCCGTCGTGCTCGTCACCGAGTGGGACGAGTTCAAGGAGCTCGACTTCGCCGCGGTCGCCGAGAAGATGTCCGGAGACCTGCTCATCGACGGCCGCAACGCGCTCGACCCCGACGCGGTCCGCGCCGCCGGGCTCGTCTACGAGGGCGTGGGCCGGGGCCACTGATGTCGGCCATGCAGGCGGTGATCCTCGTCGGGGGAGAGGGCACGCGCCTGCGACCGCTGACGTCGCGGCAGCCCAAGCCCGTCATCACGCTGGTCGACCGGCCGTTCCTGGTGTACATGCTCGAGTGGCTGCGCGGCCACGGGGTCACCGACGTGATCCTCAGCTGCGGCTTCGAGCCCACGAAGGTGCGCGAGGCGCTGGGCGACGGCGCGGCGCTGGGGATCTCGCTGCGCTACGTGGTCGAGCCCGAGCCGCGCGGGACCGCCGGCGCGCTCAAGTTCGCCGACGAGCAGGTGGGGCTCGCCGAGCGCTTCCTGATGCTCAACGGCGACGTGCTCACGGACGTCGACATCGGAGCGCAGCTCGCCCAGCACGAGGCGACCGGCGCGGTCGGCACGCTCGGCCTGGTCCCGGTCGACGACCCGTCGGCGTACGGCCTGGTCCTCTGCGACGAGCGCCATCAGGTCACGGGCTTCCTGGAGAAGCCGGCGCCGTCGCAGCTCGTGGGCGTCGACCGCTATTACATCTCCGCCGGCATCTACGTGCTCGAGCACCGCGTGCTGGACATGATCGAGTCGGGCGCCAACGTCTCGATCGAGCGCACGATCTGGCCGGCGCTCGTCGGCCAGGGGCTGCACGGCTCGCGCGCCGAGGGCGCGTACTGGATGGACATCGGGACGCCCGAGCGCTACCTCCAGGGGACCTTCGACATCCTCGAGGGCAACGTGAGGACCGGCGTCGCCGAGCGCCTCGGCGACGGCTTCCTCGCGGTGGCCGACGACGTCGAGGCGATCGGCCGGATCGTCCCGCCGGCCGTCGTCGGCAGCGGCGTGAAGATCGCCGCGGGCGCGCACGTCGGCAGCCTCGTCGTCCTCGGCCCGGGCGTGAGCATCGGCGAGGGCGCGCGCGTCGAGCGCTCCGTGGTCCTGGACGACGTCACGGTCGGGGCCGGCGCGGTGCTGACGGACTGCATCGTCGCGCCGGGCGTGAGCATCGCCGAGGGCGCCGTCGTGCGCGGCGGCGCGGTGATCGGCGAGGGCGTCCGGATCGGCGCCGGGAACGTGCTGGCGGCGGGCATCAAGGTCTTCCCCGACACGGAGCTGCCGCCGGGAGCGATCAAGTTCTGATGGACTGCGTGCATCGGATGCACGAGGGATGAGAGGCCACGCATGACGATGACCAACCTGGAGCTCGACCGCGACAGCATCGGCCGGATCGACACGACCGACCAGCTCACGGACGTCCTGGCCATCCCGGAGCACCTGCGTGACGCGCTCTGGAAGGCCGAGTCGGCGCAGCTGAGCGAGTGGGACAGCCCGGCCGGCCTGGTCGTCGCGGGCATGGGCGGCTCGGCGATGGGCGGCGCGCTGGCCCGCGCGGCGCTGGGCGACACGGCCTCGCGGCCGATCCTCAGCGCACGCGCCTACGGCCTGCCGCCGTGGACGACGCCGGACACGACGGTCCTCTGCGCCTCGTACTCGGGCGACACCGAGGAGACCCTGGCCGCCTACGAGGCCGCGGGCGCGCTCGGCGCGACGCGCGTCGTGGCGACCAGCGGCGGGAAGCTCGCCGAGCTGGCGCGGGCCGACGGCGTGCCGGTGATCCCGGTCGCCGGTGGCCTGCAGCCGCGCGCCGCGGTGGCCTACATCACGGTCGCCGCCCTGGAGGTCGCCGCGCGCTGTGGCGCCGGGCCGCGCTGCGCGTCCGACATCGACGTCGCCGCCGAGCACCTCGAGGAGCTCGTGGTGGAGTGGGGTCCCGAGGCCGCCGAGGACTCCGAGGCCAAGGCGCTCGCGCGCGGGCTGGTCGGCACGGTGCCGGTGCTCTACGGCGCCGGCTCGACGACCGCGATCGCCTACCGCTGGAAGACGCAGTTCAACGAGAACGCGAAGATCCCGGCGTTCTGCCACGAGCTGCCCGAGGCCGACCACAACGAGCTCGTCGGCTGGGCCGGCGCGGCCGAGCTGGGCCGTTTCGGCGCGGTGTTCCTGGAGGACAGCGACACGCACCCGCGGATCGCCGACCGCGTCGAGCTGACCGAGGGGCTGATCCGCGACGCCGCGGCCGGGACGTTCCGCGTGCAGACGCGGGGCACCACGTCGGTCGAGCGCGTCTTCTCGCTGGTCCTGCTCGGCGACCTCGTCTCGGTCTACCACGCGGCCCTGCGCGGCGTGGATCCCGGCCCGGTCGCGCTGATCGAGCAGCTCAAGCGCCAGCTCGCCGAGCGCTAGAGACGGGTCGCGCGCCGGTCGGCGCGCGGACCCCGTGCGTCCAGGCCGCTTCAAGCGGCACCCGCGCATACCCGATCCAGGGGATGACGGCGCCTCCTCGGTCGTCGCTCCCCGCCATGGCTCGCCGCTTCCTCCTGCCGCTGCTTGCGGCCGTCCTCTGTGCGGTCGTGGTCGGCGTCGCGCCCGCGCGCGCCGGGACGATCGGCGCCGACGGCACGACCCTGCGCCTCGTCGCCGCGCTCGGCGAGGTCAACACGGTGACCGTCGCGGTCGGCGCGACCACGATCGACGTCACCTTCGCGACGCCGGGCCAGCTCGTGCCCTCGGGTCCCTGCACGTCGCGCTCGTCGCAGGGGATCCGCTGCACGCGGCTGGCCGCGCTGAGCGTCGAGCTCGGCGACGGCGACGACCGGCTGAGCGTGACCGGCGTGGGGACGCTGCCGATCGCGATCGACGACGGGGCGGGGAACGACAGCGTGACGGGCGGCCCCGAGGCGGACACGTTCCTCGACGGGCCGGGCGACGACAGCTTCGCGGGCGGCAGCGGCGACGATCGGCTCGTGGCCGGGCCGGGCGCCGACGCGTTCGCGGGCGGGCCGGGGAGCGACATGGTGGACTACTCGACGCGCGTGGCCGCGGTGACGATCGCGCCGGACGGCGGCGCGGGCAGCGGCGAGGCGGGGGAGGGCGACACGGTCGGCGCGGACGTCGAGCGGTTGCGCGGCGGCGCGGGGAACGACACGTTGGCCGGCGGCGCGAGCCTCGACGGCGGACCGGGCGACGACCGGCTCAACACCTCCACCGCGGGCTCGACGCTCAGCGGCGGCGACGGCGCCGACCGCCTCGCCGGCGGCCCGACCACGGGGACCCTCGACGGCGGCGACGGACCCGACGTCCTCCGCGGCGGCGACCACCTCAACGGCGGCGCGGGCGACGACGACCTCGGCGGCGCCGACGGCAACGACACCCTCGACGGCGGCGCGGGCGACGACCACCTCGACGGCGGCACCGGCACCGACCAGCTCACCGGCGGCGACGGCGACGACGCGCTGAGCGGCGGGGCGGGCAACGACAAGCTCTCCGGCGGCGACGGCAGCGACGCGCTCACCGGCGACGACGGCAACGACGCGCTCGACGGCGGCGCCGGCAACGACGTGCTCGACGCGGGCGTCGGCGACGACACGCTCTCCGGCGGCCCCGACGACGACGTCCTGCACGCCGGCGCGGGCAACGACCGCCTCGACGGCGGCGACGGCAGCGACGCGCTGGCCGGCGAGGACGGCGACGACACGCTCGACGGCGGGCTCGGCGCCGACGGGATCGCCGGTGGCGCCGGCCGCGACATCGTCACCTACGCGACGCGCGCCACGCCCGTCTCCCTCTCGCTCGACGACGCGCCCGACGACGGCGCCGCGAGCGAGGGCGACAACTTGGCGAACGACCTCGAGACGCTCGTCGGCGGCGCCGGCGACGACCGCCTCAGCGGCGGCCCCGGCCCGAACTCGCTGCGCGGCGGCCCGGGGACCGACACGGTGGACTACTCCGGCGCGACCGCCGGCGTCTCCGTCTCCCTCGACGACCAGGGCGACGACGGCACGCCGGGCGAGGGCGACGACGTCCGCCAGGTCGAGCACGTCGTCGGCAGCGCGTTCGACGACACCTTGGCCGGCGGCCCCGGCGCCGACACGCTGGAGGGCGGCGACGGCGACGACCGCCTCGACGGCGGCCCGGGCCCCGACGTCCTGCTCGGCGGCGCCGGCTTCCACGACCGCGTCGACTACAGCGCCCGCACCGCGGGCGTGACCGTCACGCTCGACGGCGCGGCCGACGACGGCGAGGCGAGCGAGGGCGACTTGGTCGGCACCGACGTCGAGGAGGTCGCGGGCGGCGCCGGCCCCGACGTCCTGCGCGGCAGCGACGGCCCGAACGTCCTCTCCGGCGGCGCGGGCGCCGACCGCCTCGACGGCGCCGGCGGCGACGACATCCTCTCCGGGGGCCGCGGCGCCGACCAGCTCACCGGCGGGCCCGGCACCGACGCGATCGGCGCCTTCGACGGCGGCGACCCGGACGTCGTGACCTGCGACCGCTCCGATCTCGCCACGCTGGATGCCCACGACAAGGCCCGCGGCTGCGCGACCGTCGTCCGGCAGGCCAAGGCCGGCCCGGCGCCCAAGGTCGCGCAGGCCGGCGCGGCGGCCTCGACGCGCGTGGC